>URIX01000018.1 GCA_900547975.1 uncultured Eubacteriales bacterium
CTACGTCAGCGTAACGCCCCTCACCATCGCCCGCACCGACTACCCCGTCTACACCGCCCTCAAAAATATAATAGAGAATAACCGAACGTTCTACGTCGATTAAATGACTCTGACGATTGAATACGATTAAATAACGGTTCAACCCGATAAGAAAAAGCGCAGTTGAGATTCATAATGCAAATCGAATTAAAATAGCGCATTAAAATCGTTATACAAAACGCAAAATTCATATCAAAAGCCCCGCAAGTTGCGGGGCTTTTGCATTATTTGATTATGAATAATCAAATTGACTTTTGAGAATTAGATCAATTCCTTAATTGTGCAAAGTGCAACAAATTGAGAAACTCCGATCTTGCCGAGGTTGTCACCAGTGATGAAACTTACTGCACTTGCGCTTATCGTGTTATAGGTATTGAACGTTCCAAGATAATAATCTTTTCCGTCAACTGCAAATGTAAAGAGTTTTGCTTCTTCATTCCACTTCCACGCACCGGTTGCAGTGTCTACCAACGTAGGACGAATCTTACCGTCTGTGTTCTTGTAGATTTCAACAAACTTTTCGCCGACTTTAATGGTATAGCCACCGTCGACAGCAGCAACCGTTACATCAGCCGCTTTTGCAAGTTTGTCGGATGTTACAAGATATTCGGAAGAATTGATTTCGCCCGTGAAGTAAAGGAGTTTGCCGAGTTTTGCTTGATCCATAGCAAGTTTATATGTGCCTGCTTTTGCTTCGGTAATCGGAGTTGTTTTATATTCAGCCTCAACGACTTCGCTGCAAAGTGCAACAAATTGAGAAACTCCGATCTTGCCGAGGTTGTCACCCGTGATGAAACTTACTTCGCTTGTGCTTATCGTGTTATAGGTGTTGAACGTTCCGAGATAATAATCTTTTCCGTCAACTGCAAATGTGAGAACTTTTGCTTCTGCATTCCACTTCCAAGCGCCGGTTGCAGTGTCTACCAATGTAGGACGAATCTTGCCGTTTGTGTTCTTGTAGATTTCAACGAACTTTTCGCCGACTTTAATGGTATAGCCACCGTCGACAGCAGCAACCGTTACATCAGCCGCTTTTGCAAGTTTGTCGGATGTTACAAGATATTCGGAAGAATTGATTTCGCCCGTGAAGTAAAGGAGTTTGCCGAGTTTTGCTTGATCCATAGCAAGTTTATATGTGCCTGCTTTTGCTTCGGTAATCGGAGTTGTTTTATATTCAGCCTCAACGACTTCGCTGCAAAGTGCAACAAATTGAGAAACTCCGATCTTGCCGAGGTTGTCACCCGTGATGAAACTTACTTCGCTTGTGCTTATCGTGTTATAGGTGTTGAACGTTCCGAGATAATAATCTTTTCCGTCAACTGCAAATGTGAGAACTTTTGCTTCTGCATTCCACTTCCAAGCGCCGGTTGCAGTGTCTACCAATGTAGGACGAATCTTGCCGTTTGTGTTCTTGTAGATTTCAACGAACTTTTCGCCGACTTTAATGGTATAGCCACCGTCGACAGCAGCAACCGTTACATCAGCCGCTTTTGCGTATTTGTCGGATGTTACAAGATATTCGGAAGAATTGATTTCGCCTGTGAAATAAAGCATCTTGCCGAGCTTTGCTTGCATCATAGTAAGTTTGTATGTGCCTGCTTTTGCTTCGGTAATGGGTTTAACCAAATACTCTTGTTGGCTTGCAGCATCGACAGTGATTTTAAATTCTTTGGTCTTTGTGAGTTTTGCGTCACCTTCACCAATAGTGAATGTTGCAACGAGCGTTATGGTTTCTTCATTTTCACCAAGTGTTACGATAAGTTTGCCGTTTTCAATCTTTGCATTCTTCGGGGTCGTGCCTTCTTTGAATGCCCAAGCAATTGCGACATCATCGTGAACCTGAGATTTGTTTGCAAGAGCAAGTTCAACGTCAGACTCAACAGAAGACGGAATTTCAGTCGCTTCGATTGCTCTGTCAACCTTTTCCTCGTTTGTATAGGTCTTCATAAACTCATTCGTGAAGACGGGTGCGGTTGCGGGAGTCAAATAGAATGTGCCGCTGTACAAACATACAACACCGGTCACATCTGCGGTATATCCGCGATGTCCTGTAAAGAATGTCTTGAACGATTCTTGTTCCGCTGTTGTGAGCGGGCAAGAGGAAGATGAAATACGGACGTATGTCTTCTTTTCGCCAAGAGTAAAGTAATAGTAAGAACCGTCACTACCGCCGTTTTCCGCTATTTCGACGCCTTTGATTGTGACAAGCATTGCTTGTTTGCCAACCAACTCGGTTGCTTTCAAATCTTTTGCATTCTTGAATGCTTCGGTGAAATCGACCGGTTCGACAGTCTTGATTGTGCTGTCAAGCACTTTAATCTTCTTGCAACTTACGATTTCGTGTGTGCCGCTGTAATTTTGTTTCGTACCTGCAACTCTGACGGTCATACCGACTTTGATGTCATCGGTGGATGCTTCGGGGTTGTAAACGTAAACGCCGCCGTTGGGTTTGCCGTCTGTGTCAACGGTGTTCATATAAAAACCGCTGTTGCTTGCGCCGTTGTCTTTGGGAAGGATTGCGGTGACAATGCCGTCAATATTGATCTTAACGCCGTCTTTTGCCGCTGCATAACCTGCATAATCATAAAGTTTGAATTCCGGAACAGTGTGTTGGAACTCGACTTTTGCCGTTGTGCCATTGTCTGCGGTAATTGTTGCTGTGAGCGTGTATTTAATTTCAACCGGTGACTCATCGGGAACGTTGATGAGGACTTCCGTATCGCTGTGATTGTCAACGGTGATTCTCGAATCGCTGACTGTCCAAGTGATCGGGTATGAATAAATACCGTTCAAAGGAACTGCTTTTGACAAAGTGTAATCAACATCCGTTTCTTCCGAAACTCTTTCTGTGTTGTACGTCTTTTCGACTGCGTTCCTTGCTTCTTCCAAATGCTCTGCCGGTGCGGGCAACTTCTTTACGTTGTTGTTGTCTTTATCGTTGCAAGCAACGAGAACTACTGACAAGCAAAGCACAAGAATCAGCGTGAATGCCAATAACTTTTTCATAGTTTCTCTCCTTTGATAAGGTTTTTTTTATTTTACATAAGATTGCAAGGTCGCTTACCCCACAATCGTGATGTCTTCTTCTGCGAAGACTTTGACTTGATATTCATCGTCGAAGCTGTCCACAAAACCTTTGATATTTATGGTTTTGTTTTCGTAGACGTCTTGTGTCACCACTTCACCGCCAAATCTTCTGAATACACCCGTTCTGACAACAATGGTATTGCCGTCGGAATCTTCGCAGGTCATTGTCATAGCGCCTTGCGACGAACTCGATTCGGAAGTCGTCGTATAGATGCTCTTGACTTTGAGGTTTTCCATACTTATGGAAGTGTTTTGCGCAAGATAAGCATAATCAAATT
This sequence comes from uncultured Eubacteriales bacterium, assembly GCA_900547975.1. Lineage (GTDB taxonomy): Bacteria > Bacillota > Clostridia > Christensenellales > CAG-917 > CAG-475. The sequence continues at coordinate 3,405 of URIX01000018.1, forward strand.
CCATCGTTCCGCCCTTTTGAGTCGTAACGGTCTTTTTGCTGTTGAATTTGCTTATCGTCGTCAACGGATACGCACCTGAAAAGCCGGTACCCAACAACTGCATATTATCGGGGTTTGCTTCGTCGAATATGTCGTATTTCAAGCCCGAAATTTGCCATATATCCGCCGTTTCATAGTACTGAACAGTGCCGACAAGGCGGACGCGATTGCCTTCCAAAAGAATTTCGAGTCCTGTGCCGCTGAGCCCTGCCGTGCCGTAGTATGCGGAAATGCCGTAGTACATACCGGTTTCTTCGTCGTATTCTTCAACGTATACCGAGCCGTTGTAATTTCTTGCAATGACGCCCTCGAAACCGACTTTGATTCCGCCGTATGCGTCGATATTGCAACGAAGTTCTTTCAAAGACACGTTTTGCACTTCGCCGTAATACATATCGGGATCTTTTTTGTCAGAAAACACATAAAGTTTGTTCTTTTCCGCTTGCGCGAGTGCTTTAAGACAAATATCGCCGTAACGGCTTTGTCCGGTATTGGATGCAATTGCCAAACCTTCTTGCAAAATTTCGAGATTCAGATTTCTGTATTGATCGCTTCCTTGCGGTTTATACCAAACCCAAACCAAATGTCTTTTGTTGCTGTCGGTATTCCAGTTTTCATCGTCGCTCTCGATAATTATCGAGGTTGCGGATTTAAGTTTTTCTTTGGTGAATCTCGACGCCGACTTGCCGTATTCTTCGATTCTGCCGGTAGACTCGGGTGTGTTGATTGCAAGGAATCTTGCCTTCACCACTCCTGTTTTGCTGATTTCTTTCGGAGCCCAGAAGTGCGTCGTATCGCCGTCGACGTAATTTTTGACCGTCACTTCGGCTTTTGCGGTGCTTGAATTCATATCGAGCGTGAGTTGCGAAACGTAATCAACCTTTTCGGTTTTGTTGCAAGCAACCAAGCACGCAAGCGTCAAGCACAGCGCAAAAACCAGAAGTAATATTCTTGAATAATTCTTAACGTTATTCTTCATACAATCAAACGTATAATTTTTCGATTACAGACTTTGTACGCAGTCCTTAACAGCCTTTTCAAACGCCTTTGCAACGATGTCTTTGATTTGGGCTTCGCTCTTGCCGACGCTTGACGTGAAGCAAGTTTGCATCAATGAGCCGACGATGTCACGCGCTTTGGACGAACCGTAGAAAGCGGGTGAAGCATAATATGCTTCTTCTTGCGCCATACCTACGACTGTTGAAAGTTGCGGGAGGTTTTCGTATCCGTTTGCTTTTTCAATGCTCTTTTTGTATGCTTCTTGATTCGCTGCGGATTTAATAACGGGGATGTAACCGGATTTAACCGAAAATTCTGCTTGGAATTCGGGAGAAGTCGTGAGATATTTGACAAACAACCAAGACATCTTCACTTCTTCTGCGTTTGCTTTCTTGAAGATGCAAACGGACGGACCTTGCGAGATAACCTTCGGACTGGACGGATTTGCTTGAGGAATGCTTGCGATGCCGCTTTCAAATGCTCTGTTTTCGGGGATTTGGTGGCTTGCGCCTGCGGACGAACCGACGCACATCACGGATTGTTGTGCCGTGAACAAGTCGGAAGTGTAACCCGAATTGATCTTTTGCGTGGTCACGTAGCCTTTGCTATGCCAATCGGAGAATTTTTCGACAAACGCTCTGTTTTCGGCAGTATTAAAGAGGAAATGTCCTTCTTTCGTCGTTGCTTCGGCAGAAGTATACGGAGTGTCGAGTTGTTCGCACATCGTGATGAACCAGTTTGCCTCCGAGTCATATCCGAGCGGGATAAGCTTTTTATATTTAGACTTGATAGTCTTGCAAACGTATTCCATACTCGATTTGCAACCTGCGGGGCAAGATTCGGTGCACCACCAGTGAGTCGGAACTTCGAGTTTTTCTTTATCGAAGAAAGTCTTGTTGTAGTAAAGCACTTCGGTGGATTTAGAGAAAGGCATAGAATACATCTTTCCGTCGCCGAATTGCGCGCCTTCTTCGTAGTAACCTTTGATGAAGTCGTCCTTTTGGGTTTGAGTGAGTCCGATTGTTTCGGTTGTGCCGTCAGCCTTCGTCACGGTGTCGGTGCTTGCGATGAAATCGTCAAGTGTTTGCACTGCGCCGGTGAGGTTATACAACGCGATGTGATCGGGATAGCAATACGCAACGTGCGGTTGGTTGCCGACCATAATTTCGGAAGAAATTTGGTTTCTTACGTCGTCGTAACTACCGACTTGCTTCGAGTCGATTTTGTAATCGGGATACATTGCCTCGAATTTAGCAATATATTTATCCAAAACCTCTCTCAAATTTGCGCCCATCGTATGATAAAATACGATATGCGTTTTGCCGTCGTCTTTATTGCAAGCCGCAAGTGCGAGCAATGACGTACAAGCCACAACGAGAACAAGCAAAAGTATCAATGCTTTTTTCTTCATAACTATTCTCCTTTTTTTGTTGTTGATTATAATTGCGCATTTTGCAATGCGACTTTTCCGTTATCCTTTGATACCGCTTCTCGACACGCCCTTCATAATGTATTTTCTGAAAAATACGAATACGAGGAACAACGGGAGCGATACGATTGCTACTGCCGCCATTTGGACGGGATAGTTGACTTCGCCCGACACGTCGGTAAATGCGTTTCTGAGTCCGTACGTTACAAGCGTGTGCGCTTCGTCGTTTGCAACGAGTCGCGGCCACATATACGAGTTCCACGCGCCCATCATTTTCAAAATGGTTATCGAAATGATTGTCGGAAGCGCAAGCGGAATCATAACTTTAAGCAAATATTTAAAGTCGCTCGTACCGTCGACTTTCGCCGCGTAATACAGTTCGTTCGGAATCTGCATAAAGTTTTGTCTGAGCAAATAGATGTAAAACACGCTCACGAGGAAGGGTATAATCAAAACCGAATAAGTGTTGAGCATTTTCATTTGCGCAACGGTTATGTAGTTTGTGATCGTAAACAGTTCGCCCGGAATCATCATCGTTGCAAGCAGTGCGGCGAAAAGAATGTTTTTGCCCTTAAATTCAAGTCTTGCAAACGCGAATGCCGCCAAAATCGTGATAACGAGCGAAAGTATCGTTGACACTATGCCGACAAACGCCGTGTTTCCGAACAATCTCCACAAATTCGCTTGCGAGAATGCGTCGACGTAGTTGTCCCATCTGATAAAGTTCGGCCAAAGCGTCGGCGTGCTCAAACGATATTCGTCCGTCGTTTTAAGCGATGAAATAATCATCCAGTAAAACGGGAACAAAACGGCGATTGCAACGAGAATCAAAAACACATACGTAAAAGTGTAGCCAAAGACTTTCATAGTCGTCTGGCGTGCTGCGGCGTGTGTAGTTTGTTTGCTTTTCATAACAATAGACTTGTCTGCCATAACTCACCTCTCAATAATGGACACGTTTTTTGCTCACATACAAATTGACGATAGTAACCGCCAAAATGATTGCAAACAAAATGAGTGCCGCCGCTGCCGCTTTGCCTTGATTGTTCGGCATTTGTCCCGCAACGTTGTCGTAGATATATCCGACCATCGTATTCATTGCGCCGTCGTTTCCGACAGGACCCATAGTTTCGCCGAATATACCGACCACGCTCGAATATTCCTTAAATCCGCCGATAAAGCCCGTGATGACGACGTATGCAATCATCGGTGAAAGAAGCGGGACGGTGATACGAGTCGTAACGCGCCACTTGGGTGTGCCGTCGACTTTTGCCGCGTCGTAATATTGTTTGTTTATGCTTTGAAGTCCGCCGAGCAAAACCAAAATCTTGAACGGCAAGGCGTTCCAAACGATATAAATGACCATAACCGTCAAATTCGCCCAGTAAGACGAGCCTGCGTTAATCCAGTTTATACGCGTTCCGCCGAGCGCTTCGATAACGTTGTTGACGATACCTGCGGTGTAAATGATTTCGTTTTCGCCGCCGATGAAACTTCCCGTAATATTAAACATTGCCGCAAACACCATACCGATTGCGATCGAGTTTGTGACATATGGCAAAAAGTATATGGTTTGAAGAAGTCTTCTAAGGGGTCTTATCGAATTGAGCGCAACCGAAATGAGCAATGCCAAAATCGTTGAAATAGGCACTGTCAAAACGCAAAGTAACACGGTATTTTTAAGCGCAGTCAAAAAGCCTGTCCATTCGATGACGGTTTTGAAGTTTTCGACGCCGAATTCAAACGTCATTCCGCCCTTTGCGGACAACATTCCGTAACCGTTGGAAAACGCCATTATCAACGTGTTTATAATCGGCCACAACGTGAATACAGCCAACAACACGAGCGCGGGAGAAAGATACAACCACGCTTTCCATTGATGTTTGGATTCAACCATCTTACTTTACCTCGCTGTTCTTATTTTCCGCACTGTCGATTTCTTTTTTGACTTCCTCTTCGACAATCGTTTCGACAGCCGCTTCCGACGGGGTTTCGCTTCCTTCTACGATGATGTTTTCAACGTCGTTTTCGACGTCGAACTTGACTTCCGCACTATCGTCCTCGAATGTGGAATCTTGACTCATATGTTCGAAGCATTTCGCCTTTTCTTCTTCGGAAAGGAAGATACGTTGCTCGTCTCTTGTCGAATTATGCACGGTAAATGCGGGATATACTTTGCTATCGCCGTCCGTATAGAACGCATAGTAGCCGCCGTCCGCTTGTTCCGCGCCGACTTTTAAGGATTCGTTGATGTCGATCGTCGTCCTGATTTTTCCGTTTTCGACGCCTGCGAAATAGAGCGGCGCGCCGTTTGCGGTTTCACCCGTTACGCAAACGTAGGTTTGCTCGAGCGCAAGTTCGACCGGTTTCGCCTTCGGCGTGCAAAGTTTGATGACTTTGTCGAATTTATTTTCAAACCACGCGACGATTTTCTTGACGAATTTGGATTGATTTGCCTTCTTCTCTGCCAAGGCGGCTTCTTTTTGAGCGTTTTCCGCAGTCTTCAACGTGCCGAGGTCGAAAGTCTTGCCTTCGGACTCGATGTACAACGTCTGACGCGTCTTGTTCCATTGATAAACGACGGTAGGCTCGGAATTTGCTTCCCAGTCCACTCTCTTTCTCGAAAAGATGAAAATCTTGTTGGGTTTGATGTCGAAACGAACGGTGTCTTTCGTAGTATCGACAACGCTTGTTGCGTCGATGATAGAACGAATGATCGGACTCGTCGAATGTGCGTTGGAAGACACGATACTGACGTCGCGTCCCATAACTTCAACGCTTCTGAGGTCGCAAGTAAGCGCGCCGTTGTCGTTGAGGATAAATCCTTCGGGGCGAATGCCTACATAAACGTCTTCGTCCTCGATACCGGGAACGTCAAGCACCGCGTCGTCGCCTATGTACACTTTTCCGTTCTTCACTTCACCCTCGAAAACGTTGATAGGCGGAGTGCCGAGGAATTTTGCGACGAACAAGTTGGCGGGACTGTCGTAAACGTCTTGCGGCTTGCCGATTTGTTGCACAACGCCGAGTTTCATAACGACGATCATATCCGAAATGCTCATTGCTTCTTCTTGGTCGTGCGTAACGAAAACCGTCGTGATGTTGGTTTCTCTTTGAATACGTCTTATTTCCTCACGAGTTTGCAATCTCAAACGCGCGTCGAGGTTTGAAAGCGGTTCGTCGAGCAAAAGAACGCGAGGCATTTTGACAAGCGCGCGAGCGATTGCAACGCGTTGTTGCTGACCGCCCGAAAGTTCGCTCGGCTTGCGATCCATAAGTTCGTCGATTTGAACGAGCCTTGCCGCGTCGTATGCTCTTTTGAGCATTTCTTCTTTGGTGAGTTTGTCTTCGCCTTTGAGATTCTGAAGCGGAAACAAGATATTTTGTTTGACCGTCATATGCGGATAAAGCGCGTAGTTTTGGAACACCAAACCGACGCCTCTGTTTTCGGGGGCTAACGCCGTAACGTCGTCGTCGCCGAAGAAAATCTTTCCGCCGGTGGGTTTTTGCAAACCGCAAATCATATAAAGCGTTGTGCTTTTGCCGCAACCGGACGGGCCGAGAAGTCCGACAAGTTTACCGTCGGGAATGGTGAACGAGAAATTGTTGACAGCAACGACTTCCGCGCCTTTTTCGTGACGGCTTTGGAAAACTTTTGTCAAATTTTTGAGTACGACTTTCATAATCCGTTTATTCCTTTTATTGTTCTTAATTTATAAAACCTTGTTGCAGGGTTTTCACTCTCATAAGGAACGCGCAATGCGCGCCCACGCGCTCGCGCTTTATTCGCATTATTCGCATTATTTTTTGATGTTCTCGTCACCGTTTGCGGCAGATTCGGACGAGATTTGTTCATCGGTTCGTAAAACTACGGTTTTACTCACAGTTTCGTTTTCACTTGCGGTTTGCGAAGTAGATTCGGGTGCGTTTTGTTCCTCGTTTTCTATGTTTTTGCCGTTTTCGTCAACAATCTTTTTGCCCTTGCGATAGTTGAGCGAACTGTTATAGAAATCGAAACCGCCCTTTTCTTTATAATTGCTACGCTCTGCGAGTGCGTTTTGTTCCTCTTTCTTGAATTCGAGCAGTTCTTCTTCGCTGTCGAAAATCATTTGGCTTGCCAAATCGACCGTGACCGTCCTTGCCATAAGGTCGTGCAAGAAAGAGCGCGTCGTGTTTCTCGTCGAGATGAACACGGCAAGTTGAAGAACGCAAATCGCCACAAGCACCATCGAGCCGATAAGAACGCTGAGCGTGCCGAAAAACATCATAAGTCCGATAAGCACAGGCACCATAATCTCGAAAACGTACATGCCGAGAATTGAACGCACAAACATAGATAAAGGCCTTACGCGCACGCCGTTCGTATGCATTACGGCTATGCCGAAGACCTTTTTTCCGATAGTTTGACCGTTTTTGAAGCAAACGGGAATAATAAATTCGAGTACGAGCATTGCAAGGAAAATGCCGACGGAAGTCATCATCAATGACAATGACAAAACCAAAGAGGATTCTTTTTTGTACGTATCGCTTGCGAGAAGTATTTTTTTCATATCCTCGTTTGCAAGTTTTGCGCACTCGTCAAAGGCTGTTTTTTCTTCCTCGCCGAGTTGCTCGTATTCCTCTTTTGTGATGCCCAAATTTATGCCGCGTTCGTTCTTATATTTTTCGATAACGGTGTTTTGGGCGGATTCGATTTCGTTTTTGTAAGAGTTGTAATGACCGTCATAGTCGCAAATCAGGGACAAAAGCGCCATAAATCCCACAGCCAGAACGGCAATGAGAATGATGTCCAAAAGAAAGCCCGAAGCCCTTTTCAGCACATTCGCTTTTTGTACGTCGTAAATCATTAACGATTCCCCTCGAATCGTGGCAAGCACGATTTGTCTGCTGCAAGCGAAGCGGCAACAATGCTATATTATTTTATTTTATAATGCACTATTTTGCGTCTTCACTCTTGATTATGCTAACATATTCGACAAAAATAATCAATAGGCGATTTTGAAATTGGTATAATGTTTTAATATTTTTTTAATTTATCCTACCTTTGTAGTATATTTCGAAATAGCCAAAGCCCCAAACGCCGCTGATTAGTGGCGTTTTTTTGACATTCGTCATTTGGACGATGAGTAAAACCGTAGTTTTGCAAAGTTAAACTAAATGTGTTTTAGAACATAAAATGCGACGAAAATCGCAAATCGAGAGGCTTTGTTAATGTGCAACGTTTCATAATATCTTCTGAAATATTGCGATAAGTTGCAAAGTTGCTTTCAAAAACGACAGAAAAAACGCATAAATATTGTGCCGATTAAAATAAAATTATCGGTGCACTTTCTTTGCTATCAGAATTTAACGGCGTCGAAGTTTTCTTTGAGAGATTGCGTCGGGTTCAACGCGTCGTCGACGGAAAACGCGGCGGTCGATTTGGTCTTCTTTTTCGTCTCGACGTCTTTGAGCAAAGTTTTCAAATCTTCGGAATTTTTTGAGTCTTGAACGGGCGAGTTCTGAATTGCGAGTTGCTGATTCGTGAGCCGCTGTGCTTCCTTGCGGAAATGCTCTTCCATAACGTCTTTCGTGGCGTTGTTGTTGAGCGAAAAATCCTGCGCCAAAAACTTTTTGAGTTCAATCTCGACGGACACGGCGACGCTTTCGACGTTGAGCGCGTCTTTGTCGAAATGATACCTTTCTTTCATCTGCTCGTACACGCCGAGCCACTTTGCGCGGAAAAGGCGCAATCTTTCGAGTTCTTGCCTATATCTCGCTTTCACGTCCTCTGTCAGTCGATTTGCGTTTTCGGTGGCGTTGACGAGGGCGAGTTTGATTTGTTCCTCTCTGCCCCTAAGCACTTCGATTTGCAATTTGAGAGATTCGTTTTCTTGTTTGAGTTCGTTCACTCTGTCTCTTTGACCGAGTTGAATCTCGTCTGCCTTTGCCTGTTCCAAAGCGATGTAGCCGTCGACGGCGGCGCGGTCGTAACCTTTTCTCGATAAGGGGAATCTCGTTGCGTTTTTCTTTTTCATAATATCCTCGAAAAGACGATTTTTTTCTATGAAAAAGATACCAAAAATCGCACTGTATCGGCGAATAATGTTTTGTCAAAAAATGTCGATTTATCTGCAAAAACGATGTTTTATGTCTTACATACGAGTGTATAAAGCGTTAGTTTTGCAAAAACGAGCAGTTTGACGCGTTAAAATTTTAATTGATTGTTTACTCTAAAAAATCATCGCGTTTTATGAAAAAAACGAAGGCAAATTTATGCGAAAAACGAAAGCGTGTCCATATGGAAAACGAAAGCGAGTTTATATAAAAAGCGAAGGCGGTTTTGCCTTCGCTTTTTCGAAACTACGTCGTATGTTTTTCTAAAATCCGCAATGCGAATTTGTCGGTTTTATGCGGTTGAGATTGTTCGCAATCAATGTTCGCTGTTGAGAAGTTTATGCTTCAAATCCCAAAGTTTTTGCGAGAGGTCGACCTTGTATTCTTGCGTGTTGACGACTCGTCTGTACTCGGGGAAGAAAGAGGCAATCGACTTGTCTTCCCTATCGCAAATCTCTTTGAGCGTGGGCATATCGTACACGAGTTTTCCGTCCTTGAAAATTGGCACCATAAGTTCTTTGAGTTCGTAATCGGTGAACGTGGCCTTTTTCCAAGTCTGTTCGGGGTGGAAAATCGTGAGCGGTTTCGAGGTGTCGAAAGTTTCGTCTTCGAGGCAAATCAAGTCCGCTTGCGCCATACCGTCCTTGAATATACGCACAATCTTTTTTACCCCGGGGTTAGTGGTCTTTTCGTGGCTGTTGGACACTTTGATTTTGGGCACGAGGTTGCCGTCTTCTTCGAGAGCGCAGAGTTTGTACACGCCGCCGAGAGATGCGTTGTTGTAACTCGTGATAAGTTTCGTGCCTATGCCGTAGACATCGATTTTCGCGTCTTGCGAGTTGAGTGCCAAGAGTATGTCTTCGTCGAGGTCGTTGGTTGCGAATATGAGGCAATCCTCGTGTCCTGCTTCGTCGAGCATAACTCTCGCTTTGCGGCTCAGATACGCCAAGTCGCCGCTGTCGAGGCGGATTCCTACGGGCTTGTGTCCTTGCGCTTTGAGCTTGTCGAAAACCTTGATTGCGTTGGGAACGCCGCTTTTGAGAGTGTCGTATGTGTCAACCAAAAGCAAGCAGTTGTCGGGATAAATTTCGGCGTATTTTTCAAACGCTTCGAGTTCGGTGTCGAAAGACATAACCCAACTGTGCGAGTGCGTACCCGTGACGGGGATTCCGAAAAGTTTACCGGCAACGACGTTGGACGTGGTTCTGCAACCGCCTATGCAAGCGGCGCGCGCGCCGTAAATGCCTGCGTCGGGACCTTGCGCTCTGCGAAGTCCGAATTCGCTGATTTTGTTTTTCGTACACTCTTTCAGGCGCGCGGCTTTGGTTGCGATGAGCGTTTGGTGATTTACAAACGTAAGGAGCGCGGTTTCCACGAGTTGCGCTTGCCAAAGTGGCGCGGATACCGTGAGAATAGGCTCGTACGGGAACACCATCGTGCCTTCGGGCACGGCTTTGATGTCGCCCGTAAACTCAAACGTTTCGAGCGCTTTCAAAAAGTCCTCGTCGAAGATTTCGAGCGAGCGCAGATACGCGATGTCGCTGTCGTCGAAATGAAGATTGAGGATATAGTCTATCGCTTGTTCGAGTCCTGCCGCGATTGCGTAGGAATATCCGCCGCTTCCGCGATAGAAGATATCGAACACCGCCCTTCTTTCGTCGAGTTTGCAACGGCGATAGCCGTTCATCATCGTAAGTTGATAAAGGTCGGTCAACAGCGTGAGATTGTTGGTTTTGATTCTTTCGGTTGTGTAATCGATGTTTGTCATTTTTGCACCTTTTTCGCAACGAATTACAAGGCGTAAACGTCTTGTTTTTTCATAGCGTTGAATCTGCGTTTATAGTCTTTGGGAACGTGATAATAATCTGCGCTTTGGAAGTCGACGGGGATATAATCTGGTTCGCTCTTTCTGACGTACCCGATTTTGAGCAGCAATTCGGCAAAGAATTTCTTTGCTTTGTCCGAAGATTTTTGGCTGTCGGTTGCCACGTCTTCAAAGAGTTTGCCCACAAACTTATAGTTTTTTACTTCGTATTCGGTGAGTATCGCGCCGTTCATACCCTTTTGCGCGCTCTTTCTCACGTCGAGATACGCAAGGCGCGAGGTGCGTGCGAGTACGTACAAAACGCCGATGACGAGCGAGAGTATCGCAACGATGAGGCACGCGGTTTTGGTGACGGGCACGGCGTCCATACGCAAATATTCGAGCCAGAATCTTCCTATGCAGTACCAGAACAGATAGAAAATCATCAAGATTCCGGGGTATTTCTTTTGATAGTCTTTCTTCCACATAAGCACGCAGAAAATCGCGCCTATCGTGTTCCAAACGCCCTCGTAGAAGAAGGTTGCGCAGAACCAGTTTCCGCCGCCGCCCGCTTGGATATGCGAATCAACGATACTCTTGAACGCGCCCTCGACGCCGCTCGGGTTGGTGATGTACACGCCGAACGGGAAGAATTGCAACGCTTCGTTCGTGATGGGCAAGCCGAATGCTTCTTGGTTTACGAAATTGCCCCATCTTCCCACGATTTGACCTATGAGTACGGGAACGACTACGAGGTCTACGACGTTCAGAAAGTTGGTTTCTTTTTTGTGGCGAAGCGAGAAGAACACCGCGCCCAAAAGGCCGCCCACGAGGCCGCCGATTATGGTTATGCCGCCCTTCCAAATCGCGATGATATTTACGAATTTATCCCAGCCTTCGAGACCGTTGTTTCCGAAATATTCGTCCGCGCGCGGAATGACATACAAAAGTCTTGCAAAGACGATTGCAAGCGGAATGAGCCACAAAAACAGTTCCACCGCGTCGTCCGACGATATGCCGATTTTCTTTGCTTGCCAACAGGCGTACAAAAGACCGAGAAGCATACCGCACACGATGAGCAGTCCGTACCACTGCACCGTAAGTCCGCCGATTGAAAATGCAACTCTCGGGTCTTGCGCCGTCGATAAAAGGAAATTAGTCATATTTTATTCCCCTATATTGAGTTTGGTTGCGCCGCTTTGACGGATTGCGAGTTTGAAGACGTTTTCGTCGCCGAACATAACGTCAAGCGCACCCTCTACGCCGCTCGCTTTCTTGTCTGCAAACACCAAAATAGTGCCTGCAAAGCCGCCGCCGTGCACGCGCGAAGCGACTACGCCCTCGATTTTGACAACTCTGTCGAGCGCGTTTTCGAGGTTGTGATTCTTGCCCGCGGGCGAGTAGGTGTTTTGAAGTTTGTATCTCGAACTCAATCCCGACTCGTTCACGATGTCGAGGAACGCTTGCTCGTCTTTCGAGTCTATCGCCCTCACCGCATTTTCGACTCTCTCGTTTTCCTCGAAGAAGTGTTCTGCGCGAAGGTACGCCCTCTCGCTCACCTTTCCGACGATGTTTTGTTTGTCGCGATTCCACTTTTCGGGCGAAATCTCGTGCAAGAGTTTTGCGCCGAAGCAAGCGGCGACTTCTTTCATCTCGTGCGGTATTGCGGCGTAGTCGTCCGTGAGGTCGCTATGGTCTCCGCCCGTCGCGATGACGTAGATGTCGAGATTGTCAAACGCCCAGTGTGCTTTTTCGATGACGGGATTATCGAAGTCGGCAAAATCAATGAGATTCACGCCGCCGAGCGCAATCGCGCTTTGGTCCATAAGTCCGCACGGCTTGCCGAAGAACGTGTTTTCGGCATACTGCGAGGCTTTTGCCTTGAACACTGCGCTCAACTCCGAATCGTTGTACATAACGTTGAGGATTTCCGCTATCGCAAGTTCGAAAGAACTTGACGACGAAACGCCCGCGCCCTTGGGTACGGAAGACGTCATACACGCGCTGAAACCGCCCACGTTTTTGTTCGAGCGTTTGAAGTAGTCCACGACGCCTTTGATAAGCGCGGTCGAAGTGCCGATTTCGCTTACGGAAAAATCGGGCTTGGACACGTCAACGCGAAGCATAGGATAACCTTTGGATTTGACCTCGATTATGCCGTCGCTTCTTTTGGATACGCTTGCGAGCGTGTCAACGTTTATCGCGGCGCAAAGCACCTTGCCGCCGTTGTGGTCGGTGTGATTGCCCACGATTTCGATACGACCGGGCGACGAGTAAAACTCGACGTCGGAAGTGTTGAAAACGTCTTTGTGCATTTTGAAAAGTTCTTCGAATCTGTCCGTCTGTTCGCTTTGGCAAACGCCGTAAACGTCGTTGCAGACGGCGCGAAGTTTTTCGTTGTCGATATTGTCAAACGTCATAGTCTTTTCCTTTGATAGCATATTATGCTATATTGTAGCACACAACGCTCGTCAATGCAAGGCAAATAAAAATTTGTCGGACGGCAATATCTTTGCAAAAAAAAATCTCGCTGCGCAACCGTTTTCGACTTGCACTGACAAAAAGCGTATGTTATAATGTGTCTAATCATCATTTTTGAAGTATTTTCGGAGGTTTTATGCCAAGGATTTCTTTTGAAGAAATTGCAAAACAGAACGTTGCACGGCTTTTGGATTATGCCCAGAACAAACTGTATTTGAGTGATTTGGACGCGATATACGCCCAAAATCAACTTCTCGACGCACTCGGACTCACCGAGCCTTGCGAGGATATTAAACTCGGCTCGTACGATATATACGACGTTATGAGCGCGCTTTCGGATTTTGCCGTGCGCAAAAAGATTATCGACGAGAACGCAAAATCCAATTTTGAAACCAGACTTATGGGTTACGTTATGCCCTCGCCCTCGAAAACGGTCGAGATGTTCGACGACGAAGCAAGTTACGAAGGCGTGGAAAAAGCCTGCGATTTTCTTTGCAAACTCGGCTTTGACAGTCTGTACTTAAGAGGCAAGGACTACGAAAAGAACATCGTGTGGCAACACGAAGGAAAGCGCGGCAACATCACCGTCACCGTCAATCTTTCAAAACCCGAAAAAACACCCGAACAAGTCCGCCTCGCAAAAGAAGCGAAAACGGGCTATCCCAAGTGCGTGCTTTGCGAAGATATGCTCGGATTCGTCGGCAACGCGGCAATGCCCGCACGCCAGAATATCCGCATAATTCCCTTTGAACTCGACGGCGAAAACTGGTTTATGCAATTCTCGCCGTACAGATATTTCGAGCAACACGTCATTGCGGTTTGCAAGCAACATCGCCCGATGTGCGTAAGCGATTCGACATTTGCGAGAATGGCGGATTTCGTGGATATGTTTCCCCACTATTTCATAGGCTCGAACGCCGCGCTTCCCATCGTCGGCGGCTCGATACTCGCGCACGACCACTATCAAGGCGGCAAAAAAGTGCTTCCCGTGTTCTCTCGCCCTTCTCGCAACTACTTTAAGGTTGCAGGCTATGCGGACGTCAACGTTTCAATCGTGGACTGGTACAACTCTATCGTGAGAATCGAAAGCAAAAACAGAATGCAAGCCCTCGAAGTCGCAAACAAATTCAGACGCGCGTGGGACGTTTACACAAACGAGAAAATCAACGTCGTTTGCGCAACCGAAAAGGACGGCGAAAAAGTCCAACACAACGCAATCACCCCCATACTTTCCATAAATTCGGACGGCGAATATCAATTCAACCTCATACTTCGCAACAACCGCACGGACGAGGCGCACCCCTTCGGAATCTTCCATCCGAGAAAGGAGTTGCACAACATCAAACAAGAGTCCATCGGCATAATCGAAGTTATGGGCTTGTTCATATTGCCCGGCAGACTTGCAGGCGAAATGGCACAAATCCGAGACATACTCACAGGCAAAACGCCGCTCGATTTCAAGTCTTTGGCAGAGGAAACGCATCCCCTTCACAAGCATTTGGGTATGATAACTCAACTCGTCGTGGACAACGGCACGAACTGTCAAGAAGAAGTTTCCGAAAACGCCGTGACCGACTACATCAACGACGTATGCGAGCAAATTCTCGAAACCACCGCCGTGTTCAAAAACGACCAAGAAGGTCAAGACGCTTTCGTGGATTTCATTCACTCGGTTGTGGATTAATCTTTCAAAACTTCTCAATACAAACACTTTATCAATACATAAACGCCGTTTTAAGCGGCGTTTTTCGTGTTTTATATAGTTTTATTTTTTTAAACTAATGACCGCAAATCGGATTGTACACATTATTACATCCCCACCGCACAGACTGTGAGACAGCCAAACAGATGTATAACGAAAAAGAGGCACCCGAACGGCAACCCATATAATAAAAACCGAATCGAGTTGTAAGTGCATTATCCCCGCCCGCATAGGCTGTGAGACCGTCCAAACAAAACAAAATGTACAAATCGAGTTTGTAAACGCAATAAATCGATGAATAACGCGAAAGGCACGGCTTGAATCCCCCCCCCAACACAATATAACATAAACCCGAATCGAATTGTAAGTGCAATATTGAGATGAAGAACAAGGAAACGCCCTTTTGCGAACCCGCCCAGCGTACTGAATCGTACGTGACGGGTGAACAAAAGGGCGTTGACACAGTTATTCGCTCAATAGCGCGCTTACAACTCGATTCGGGAAGAAAGGGCGCGGGAAAGAGTGCTTTCATCCGCATACTCAATCACACTACCCTCGGGCAATCCCCGCGCGATACGGGTAACTTTGATTCCCATAGGCTTGATGAGGCGTGCGATGTACATTGCGGTCGCTTCGCCTTCGACGTCGGGGTTTGTGGCAAGGATGACTTCTTCGACGCCATCGAGTCGGGATAACAATTCTTTGATTCGTATATCGTTCGGACCGATATGTTCCATTGGCGAAATTACGCCGCCCAAAACGTGATATACGCCTTTGAAATCCTTGACTTTTTCAAGAGCGACGATGTCTTTGGGTTCTTTGACAACGCAAATCGTGGAAGGTTTGCGAGTTGCGCAAATGTCGCAAATCTCGTTTTCGGTATAGTTGCCGCAGATTTTGCAAAAGTGAACGTTTTGTTTCACTTCGCGTATTGCGTCGACAAGTTCGTTCACTTCGTCGTCGGGCGAATTGAGAATCGCGTATGCATAACGAGCCGCCGTCTTTTCGCCGACGGACGGAAGTTTGGATAATTGTGCAATAAGTCTTGCAAGTGGTTCGATGTACTTCATTTAATTAATAATTATTAATTCTCAGGCGAAGTCAGTTAGTAAACGCTCACTTAGAACAGTCCGCCTGCTCCGCCCAAAGGTCCGAGCATGTCTTTGGACAATTTGTCCGCTTGTTGCGTTGCGTCGTTGAGTGCGGCAAGCACCATATCTTCGAGCATTTCGACGTCGTCGGGGTCAACCGCTTCGGGTTTTATCGTAACAGACACCGGCGTTTTGTCACCCGTGAGGGTCACTTCCACCATACCGCCTGCCGCGCTGCCCGTAACTTCGGTTTCCGCGATTTCTTGTTGCGCTTCTTGCAATTTTCTTTGCATTGCTTGCGCTTGTTTCATAAGTTGTTGCATATTACCGCCGCCAAATCCGCCGCCGTATCCCATTGTTCGTTCCTCCGAATATTTCGATATTTTTTAATATTTTTGTGCGCTATGCGCCGTTTTTACCGTATTTTTGTCGTTGTTATTTGATTTCCAAAAGCGAGCCGAACATCTCTTTGACAAACGGCAACGCCTTGTCCTCGTCGAGATGTCGCTCTGTTTCGATGACGAGTTTGCGATGCGAATCCACGCTTTTGAAAGCCTTGTTTATCGCGTCGCGGTTTTTCTTGTCGTCGAGCAAATTGAGCGTTGCCGCGTCCGCGACTTTGACGTGATACTCGTCGTCCGTCATTTCAAACAGCGCGTCCTGAGTGGACAGAGCAAGAAGCGTGTAGCCGTCTTGTCGAAGTTCGGATGCTACTCTGAGCCACACCTGCCTCGCATCCGTCACGACAGGTGCCGACTCAAAATCCGATTTTCTCGCGTTTGCAAGCATTTTTTCGAGCCGAGCCACTCGCATTTGCAGTTCCTCGACCTTTACGTCCCTATCGCCGCCGCTCGCCGCAAGCACGACTGCCGCCTCGAACAGTATGCGATGTTGCGCACTGTAACGGAATTCGCCTTCGAGCGATGAAAAAATCTTCATTATGCTCATACACTTTTCCGTCGAGTACTTCTTTGCCATTTCGGCAAGGGACGAATATATCGCTTCGGGCAAAGCAAGCAAACTCTTTGCGCTCGAACAGTTTTTGATATACAGCACGTTCCTAAACAGCGTTGCGAGGTCTTGCGCGAGAATAGGCACGCTCTTTCCGAGGTCGCAAAGATTTGCAACTTCTTGCAAAGCATTGTCCGTATCGCCGTCCGCGATTGCGGCGGCAAGCGATTGAAGTTTCTTCGGGTCTGCCGCGCCAAGCACTTCGAGCACGCCGTTGTAGGTCACGTTCGAGTCGCAATAACTCACACACATATCCGCAATGGACAATGCGTCGCGCACGCTTCCCGCACCTGCCGAAGCAATGAGGTCAACCGCCTCGCTTTCGTATTTTACGTTTATGTCGTCAAAGATGTCGCGAATACGCTTTGCGATAACGCCGTTTGGCACAAGTCGGAAATCGAAGCGCAAGCACCTCGACAAAATCGTTGCGGGTATTTGATGAATTTCCGTCGTTGCGAGAATGAAAATCGCGTGCGACGGCGGTTCTTCCAACGTCTTGAGCAACGCGTTGAAAGCGGCTTTGGAGAGCATATGAACTTCGTCCACGATATAGACTTTGTACTTGCCCACCGTCGGCGGAAAACCTATTTTGTCCGTCAACTCTCTTATCTGGTCGACAGAGTTGTTGGACGCGGCGTCGATTTCGAGAATATCGAAATTTGAATTTGACGCAAGTTCCACGCAGTTTTCGCACTTTCCGCACGGCGAACCGTCCGCAAGTGGCGAAAGACAATTCACCGCGCGCGCAAAAATTTTGGCGACGGAAGTTTTGCCCGTGCCTCGCGTGCCGGTGAAAATGTATGCGTGTCCGACGTTGTTGTGAGCAATCTGATTCCTCAGCGTACGCACGATGTGATCCTGCCCTATAACCTTGTCGAAGGTGTCGGGACGATATTTGCGATATAATGATGTATATGCCATAAAAAGTATTATAAACTAAATAATCTAATATGGCAAGAATAAAAAACTTTTATAAATCATTCATCAACGCTTGCCTGCAAAGCACGAGTTGAACGAGTTGATATCTTATCGACGAGGTGACCGAAGCGGCGGATTTTGAAAAATCTATATTATCCAAAAGCGCGAGAGTCGTCACCAAACCGAGTTTGATTTGGGTTATGCGTTCGTCGTTTGAATTTGCAACGTTTTGATAAAAAGCGGACTTTATATCTTCGATTTGTGTGTATAAAACCTTAATTTCAGTCTTTGCGTCGTCAATCCCGATACTGCCCGCATTGAGCGAATCCGAGCACTCGAACATCTTGTCGAACGCAATTTGAAAATAACCGAGCGCACTTTCAACCGCGCTTTTCATATCGTCCTTGCACCACTTGAAACTGCCTTTTGCTATGTCGTATTTTTTTATGTACAAACTTTTGTCCGACAGTTTTGCAAGGACGGCGTTTGCCTCGTCCTCGCTTTTGTACACCGCGTACACAATCTCGATTTTATCGCCGCTTTCAACGTATCCCGCGCCGCCGCGCGACCTTATCATTTCCGCACTTTGCCGCGCCAAAGCCACCGTCGAATATCCGCCGCAAGCAATCCCCCACACCGTCTGCGACTCGTTTTCAACCTTGTTGAATACCTTCAAAAGTCCGCCTTCCGAAAAGGACAGACACAGCGCAAGCGTAATCATAAAACACAGCACTATCGTACATACGACGATGATATTGTCTTTCGCCATTTTTCGCATAATAAAAGATATGCGCGCAAAATTCGTTTAGCATTGTTTGCCGAATTTTTTGTGCGCGCTATACTTTTATTTGCCTTTCAAACGCCAAAATAACGCTTGATTATTTACGGTTTTTGTCTTTGATTTGCGGTTGTTTTCCTTTAATTTGCGGTTGAGTTTTCCGTTTTATATTCTATAAAAAACGTCAGTCTTGTTTGCTCGGCAAGCACTCCACAAGCACCGCTTTCGTATCGGATACGATGCCGTATTTGCCTTCCGCAACGTACGGAAGATAGAAGTAATCGCCGCGTTTTATATCTTTTTTGTAGTTTTCGCCGACGATTTGCCCGTTACCTTCGAGGCAGATATACACTGCCGGCGCGTAACTCATAACAAAACTTCCGCCGTTTTGAACGGTATGACGCACTTCCGCAAAGCAAGGCGTATCGTCATAGCCGATAAGCACTTCTTTCTTGTATTTTTCCGTATCGACAACGGTCTTTGGCGATACTTTTGCATATGCCTTTGCCGCGTCGCCGTATATGTCGTAATTGATTGCGTCGAGTGCAACGTCCTTATCGAGTCCGATGTATTCTTCGTTGTAACTGATGTGATAATCACCGCACCAACGTTCGGGTTGAATGGTGAAATCCGTCGGTTCTTGCACTTCTATAATCGTGCAACCTGCGCCTATTGCGTGGATAAGTCCCGCGCGGATGAGCCACAAATCGCCCACTTGCACTTCTACGCCTGCAAGAAGATTGCCCATTATGTCTTTTTCGACTTCACTGCGTTCTTCGAGCGCGGACAATTCTTCTTTCGTTATTTTGTCTTTGAATCCGAAATAGAGTTTTGCGCCCGGACGAGTCGCAATCACGAGCCACGCTTCCGTCTTGCCGTATTCCGAGTTGAAATATTTTCTCGAAAAATCTTTTGTCGGATGCACTTGGAAGGGCAATCTCGTTGCGCTGTCCAAAAACTTGACAAGGCAATCGTATTTGCGGCTGCCCAAAAGTTCTTCTTTATGCTCGTTGAGCAAATCATCGAAAAACAAATCCGTGCCTTTCACAACGGATACGCCGTCACGCTTTCCGAAATACTTGGGGTTGATTGCTCTCACTTTGCTTGCAACCCATTCTTCGGGGAACATATTGTCCGTTCCGTCATCGAAACCGTCTGCGAAAATCTCTTTGAACGGTTTTCCGCCGTGATAAATGCGGTACACTCTGTTGCGCTCAAAAAATATAGGTTGCGACACTATGCTTTTAATGTCGTTCATAATTGTATTGCTCCGTAAAATTCCGTGGCTTTTGCGCCCTTGATATTGCCTTTCATTGCAGCATTATCAAGATTTTCTTTTGTCATTTCTTTGCCTTCTATTGCCGCAAGGAATGCGCCGAAAAACGCGTCCCCCGCACCTGTTGTGTCCACGCATTTCAAGCCGCTTATGCTCGGCACAACGCCTTTGAAACCGTTGTAATAATACGCGCTGCCGTCTTTTCCGAGAGTTACGAGCAACAGTCTGTCTTTGACGCACAACGATTCTGCCGCCTTGTCCATATCTTGTATGCCCGTGTAATCGGCAAGTTCGTCTTCGGAAAACTTGATTATGTCCGCGCACTCGACAAACGGCGCATACGCTTTTTTCGCGTCCTCGAAATCGCGATAAATGTCCTTGCGGAAGTTCATATCGAAACTGAGTTTTACGCCTAAGTCTTTGGCTTTTTTCGCAATCTTTTTGGCAAACTTTCTGCCGGTTTCTTCCGAAAGCATAAGCGAGCCGAGATGCAAAATGCTCAAATCTTCGTATTTGCCGAAGTCTATTTCATCAAAGTCGATATTGTAGTCTGCCGTGTCGTGACGATTGAACGCAAAATCGCGTTCTCCGTCCGTTAGCGTAACAAAAGCAATCGTCGTGTTGCGCTCATCGTCCGTTTGAATGTCGAGATAATCCAAATTCGCTTTTTGCGCTTCCGCCGTAACGAAACGGCCGATAACGTCGTTGCCTACACGTCCGACAAACCCGACCTTGGCACCGCTTTGCTTTGCGTTGACCGCGAGATTGAACGGCGCACCTCCGCAAAACGCTTTGAACGTGGTTACATCGTCAATCTTTTCGCCAATCATATCGGCAAGTATTTCTCCGATAGACAAAATCATCATTTCACCTAAAGCATTTATTATTATGCTTCTTTATCCGATATTTCTTTGTGTTTTCCTAATCGCAAGCCCTGTAATGACATCTCTCTTTCGATTCGTAGTGCTCACATTTTATAATAGTTTTTGTAAACCCCGTTACGAGTTGAATCGGCGCTTTCGATAAACAGTTTGAATTTGTATCCGTTGGACTCGACATCGAATTCATAGCGAATTTCAAAAATCCAGACCGAGCCTGTAACAAAATAGCCGTTATCCAAAGTGTTGTTCCTTACATAATAGAACTCGTACAATTTGCTCGGGTTATCATCGAAATAGTCGGCCAAATCATTCTTTTGTTCTATGATATACCAGGTTTCGTTTGTATCTATGCTGTCTTTTTCGATTCTCGGTTTGCCGAACATTCCGTCATAATGCGTTTTTAAGTACGAAAAATATGTTTCCGCATTCGTCTTAAACGTATCTTCGTCGGGGCAAACTTGCGAAAACGAGTATCCGTCATTAAACCAAGCATCGCTTGTGTTCATCTCTCCCGACAATCCTGTCGGCGCAGTCAAACCGGCAAGTCCCTTTGCCGATAGTTCTTCTTCTGTAAACCATTTTGTACTATCGTGGAGCGGACTTTGGTTTTCTCCTCCGCCGTCGTTATTTCCACAAGCAGTCAACCCGATGCAAATTGTCAACAAAAGCATCACACAAACAATCATAGACGATTTCTTTTTAACCATCATATTTGCAACCTCCAAAACTGTCATTCTGTATTTTTTCTTATCGTTCGTCGCTATTTATCGAGATGTTTGCCTATATTGCGGCATCCATAGAACATATGAAAAACAACGACTTCTTTTTTTTGTCCGTCGGGATAGTAAAAACCGTTGAATTATTCGCTTTCGATTATCTTACATCCCTATTTTGTTAACAGTATTATGACATAAATCTATACGAATGTAAAGAGCAAGGTGTACAAGATGTACAAGTTAAGCTACATCATATTTTTGAGAGTATCTCTCGGTTTTTATTCCTTTGATTCGAGGTTCAAGCCCTATAAGAGCAACTCGCCTTTTGAAAGTCGTCGCGCTAATCCGCGCGCTTGCGAAAGGGCGGGCAAAATCATTGCGAAAATCAAAAATACTCTTTTCTCCCCCCCCCGCCCGAGAACAACCGAATTATTGCAAAAATTGTCGAAAAATCTCAGATCGTCGTTTTAATGTGAAAAAAATGCGCATAGCCGTTGAATTTCACGCATTTGTATGATATAAATAATATATAAATTATATGGAAAAGGTGATTTGCTATGAAAGTTTTCAAAAACAACGCTTCTCTTCCTAAATACTTAAAGGAACATTCGCGATTGATGGAACTCGTGCTGATTGCGTTTTGGTGCGTGGTTTTCCCTGTTATTTCGGCATTTTGCTGCACACTCGGCGAACAACGCCCCATATACAAATCGCTCTCTTTCATCGCATATCGAGAGGATAATATGCCTGCCATCCTTTTTTACGGCTTTTTGTTCGTCGCAGGGTTTATTCTCGCAATGAAAATGTGCCTCGACGCAGGTCAATACTCGAAACAGTTGAGTATTCTGTTCTTGGGACTTAGTTTGTTAAGCACTGCGATTCTCACGGCGGGTATTTCGGTTCCGTGGCTCGAAGTAGAGGGCGAACTTGCCGAAAAATATGACCACTTACGCCAAATTCACAACACAGTCGCTATGGTGGGATTCATAATGTTTTTCGTCACGGAAGTATTGTTTTTCCTCACCACGCTGTATAGAAACCCCAAACAGGGGATGATTTCGGTGGGTATGCTTGCATACGTCCTCATATCGTCTCTGTTTATGGTCAAAGACGCCAATCTCAAAGGTATAATCGATCGTCCCTACCCGATTTCTTCGATTGCGCAAGTATACGTCTTTTGTTCGGTTGGTTTTACGATGACGATACAATACTTCCTTATGCGCCTTATGCCGAACAACCGCATAGCCGTAAGCGAAGCCGCATAATTGTCAAATTATCATTTTGTTTGGAAATATTCAAAACAAAAAAACGAGTTGCAACCGCAACTCGTTTTTTTGTTCTTATCTTATTTGCGTTCACTTTTTCATACAAGTTATGCCACGCTCGGCGTTGACATATCCTACAAATGTGTTAAAATCATATATATCGATAAACTTTTACGAATTATCGTAAATCGGATTCGAAAGGAGAAAATTATGGACGTAACAAAATATTTCGACCCTAAAAAAGTGGACGAAGATATGAACACTATGAACGCGTTTGGGATTCGCCTCACGGGTACGGACGCGCAAAACGAGTTTTGCGAATGGATAAAGGCGCAAATCGCAAATATGGGGCTTCAAAGCGTAGTCACCCCCTACACTTTCAAACGCTGGGAAGCAAAAAATTGCTCGCTTGTTGTTGACGGAAAACCCGTTCACGTTTCATCGCCCTTCCCTTACAGCGGACTTACGAGTGAAAAAGGCGTGAGCGGCAAACTCGTGGTCGTCGGAAATCACCCGCTCGGATTTCAAAGAGCAAGAGGCAAAATCGCCGTCTGCCATATTAAAAATCTCTCGAAAATCAGCAGTAAAATCGCGTTCGACAAGCGTAAATCCTTGCCGAGCGACCTCGAAATAGAAAAGAGTTACAGAGGCCCCGTAAGCACCTCTTTCGTCAAAACTCTGCTCACGTTCTGGGCGGCGCAACTTTCCGGTATGAAAGGTATGATTTGCATTTGGGAAGATATGTCCGACCAAATGGTCGAGGGTCAAGTGCTCAACTTCATTCTTCACTACCTCAAAGTGCCTATTGTTTGGGTCAACCAAACGGACGGAAAAGCCGTTCTCGAAGCCGCAAAAGCCAAAAAGAGCGCGACGCTCACCCTCGAAGGCACGCTCGAAAACGCTAAAACTCAATCTTTCTACACTGTTATAAAAGGTAAAAAGGAAACCAACGAAGCGATTATTATTAACACGCACACCGACGGCTGCAACTTCTGTGAGGAAAACGGCGCAATAGGTCTTTTGCGTATGATGGAATACTTCACAAAGCACCCCACCGACAGAAATCTCGTTTTCGCATTCGTCACGGGACACTTCCGCTTGCCATCTTTCCGCACGGGTACGGACCAAGCGACTTCAAAATTCCTTGCCGACAACAAGCAGGTTTGGAAAGGCAAAAAAGGCGGCTTGAAAGCGGTTGCCGGTTGCGCGGTCGAACATCTCGGTTGCACAGAATGGAAAGACGTTGACGGCGTGTATACGCAAACCAATCCCGTTGACGTTGAAATCGTGTACACGGGCAACAAAACCGTTGACGATATCTACTACGAGGCGATAAAAGAGCGCGACGTAGTGCGCACGATGACCCTTCGCGGTCACAATATGCTTCACTTCGGAGAGGGTCAACCCCTTTTCAACAAGCATATTCCCGAAATAGCACTCGTCACCGCCCCCGACTATCTGTGCTCGATTGCGGACAATCACCATATGGACAAATACAATTCCGCCCTCGCTTGCGAGCAAATCTGCACGTTTATTCGTTGCGTGGAACTTCTCGACAAAAAGAGCGCAAAGGAACTCGGCAAAGCGCAAGGCTATTCGATTGGGTTAGGCAAACTAAAATAAAATCGTCGCTAATGCAATGACAACACGCAGAATCTGCGTGTTGTCAAGAGCATTGCTTGATTTTATTTTCTCTACCGCACAGAGAATTTGCGCTATCAATTCAAACACGGATAAAAACTCAAACCGCAGTTTCGCCAAATTATCTGCTTGGTGACGTGCCTAATGGCACGTTTTTTTAATTAATAATTAATAATTAATAATTGCTGAATAATCGTTTTCAAATATTCCGCAACTGCGTGCATATCACCTGTGCAAAGACACACCTCGTCATTCTGAGGGAACGGAGTGACCGTGAGAATCCAGCAAAGCGAAATGCGGCTTCGCCTTGATTCCTACGTCGCAACGATGTTGTTCCTCTGAATGACAAGCGGAAGGGTCGTTTTCAAATATTCCGCAACTGCGTGCACATCACTGCCTTTGCATCTGCAAAGACTAATTCTTTTCCATATACCTTCTCTGGCGGTCCAACTTGTGGAACTGGTTGTGCTTGGGCGAGATAAATCCTAACGGGTCGCGGTCGAGTTGGAAAGTCATAGGATTGTTGTAGTCTTTCACGATATATTTGCTCTTGTCGTCGGTAAGCAAGAAATTGTAGAGTTCGAGCATATATCCGATGCACTTGTCAAGGCTGAATTTTTGCGCAAACTCGCTGTATTTAGGCTTCATATCGTCGTGCGCTTTTTTGTTTGCAATCCAAAAATCGAGCATTGACGCAAGCGAGAGATAACTGCCCTTTCTGAACGTGGATTGCGGCGTGAGCGCAAACTGCTTCGTCGCGCACATTCTCGCGTTGGAAATCACGGGAACCGTGCCGCACGCAATGGCTTCGAGACAGGATATGGACTCGGTTTCTACGTCGCTCGCCTGCACGAAAAGATAGGATGCGTTGAGCAAGTTGACAAGTTCGGGTTGAATGAGGAACACTATGCGCAAATCGACGTGCAAATCTTTGGCGAGTTGCTCGTATTCTTCCTGCTTCGGTCCTTTGCCTGCGAGGAAAAGCGTGATTCTATTGCGGTATTTGCTCTTTGCAACCGCTTTTATGATGAGGTCTTGCCTTTTTTCTTCGGTGAGTCTGCCAACGCTCGTGACGATGATTCTGTCCTCGCAACCGTCGGGGATTTTCACGTCCTCGATAGGCTTGAACGCAGGGTCGTAGCCGTTGGATATGACGTGCAAATTCTGATTGTACAGATGCCCCATAAGCGTCGAGGCTATGCACCTTGACGGACAATGTATGTTGTTTATCCATTCGGGCTTATAATGGTAGACTTTGAGAAGTTGATACATTGCCCCCGTTGCACCGGGGATGTACTTCATTTTTGCGTTGAAAGTGATGTTTTCCGCCGAAACGTGATAGCAACCGAGCACGGGTATGCCCATATCGTGCGCTATGCGCGCGCAATGCGTGCCAAGTGCGAACGGCATATAAATATGCACCAAATCCACGCCTTTGAGCGTCTCTCTTATCCTTGCGTCGTTGGGCGAAGCGAGCCACGCATGTTGCTGTTCGATAACCTTTTGATATATCGGCACTTGCTGAATGGGGAACGTGACGAACTCTACGCCCTGCATAGTTTCCGTCTTTTGCCCTGCATTGTCGCACAAAACCTTGACTTCGACGCCCCTTTCCACAAGATTTTCTACGAGATGCCTCGCCGACATCGATGTGCCGTTGCCCTTGTCGTGAAATATATCTATAACTATTGCGACTTTCATTTTATCCTCTCTTTGCAATTAATCTTTTAGTTTTTAAGGCATATTATTTTATCGGATAATCTTGACTTATGCCTCATATGTGTATTATAATACAAACAAGAAAAATCACAAGGAATTTCGATAGTTTCAAATTGCGCAATCTTGCCGAAAATCGCCCGTTTTAACACGCTTTCGACCCGCATTGCGTATTATTCCCCGAAAATATCGAAAATAGTATCGGATATGGAACAGAAAAAAACAGATAGACGTATCGCAAAAACCAAAAAAGCAATCTACCGCGCCTTTGCCGAACTGCTCTCGGAAAAGAATATCAACGACATCACCATCAAAGATATTGCCGACAGAGCCGACATCAACCGCAAGACGTTTTACAACTATTACGGCGGCATTTACGACCTCACCGACGAAATCGAGAACAAAATCATCGACAGTTTCGAGCAGGTCATGCGTGAACACAACCTGAGCGAGTTGCTTCACAACCCCTATCAGATGTTTGCAGAACTTACGAGAATCATCAACAGCGACCTCGACTTTTATCAACATCTCATATCCATCGAAAGCAACTCTAACCTCGTGTCCAAACTGTTCAAAACCCTCAAAGCGCGCGGCAAAGAAGTCATCTCTCAATACACCGTCCTCGACGAATCCACCCTCGACATCGTGCTTGACTACGTCGTATCGGGTATGTTCACCGTGTTTCAGCACTGGTTCAACTCGTCAAGAGAGCCTTCAATCGACGATTTGGCAAAAATGGTCGCCACCCTCTCGTTCAACGGCATAAACGGAATCCTCAAAGACTTCGAGGACAAAACCGAGTGAAACCTCCGCCGCTTTTAGAAACGGCAAAGTGATTTTTTTGTGAAAGATGTTTCCGCAAACGGTTGACTTTTCTTTTGGATAACAATATAATAACTATGCTTAAAGAAAAGCCCTATCGAATGTAGCATTAGCCCAGCTGGATAGAGCGTCTGGCTACGGACCAGAAGGTCAGGGGTTCGAATCCCTTATGCTACGCCAACAAAACCCAACTCAAACGAGTTGGGCTTTTTTTTCTTCGCATAAGGGATTCAAACGTGCGCTATTGCGCACCGCAACTATGTTGCGCCCTGCCCTGCGGTCAGGCTGCACGCGATTGACCTTCGGTATCAATCGCTGT
>URIX01000019.1 GCA_900547975.1 uncultured Eubacteriales bacterium
GACGCCGTGGGTTCCCTCAAATTTATGCAGAGGGGGAACGGCGGTGGGGGAAACACCTGAGGAAAGGGGGAAGTTTTATTTAGAGTACTTGCCCGCTCATTTTGCGTGTTTTGCACTCGGCGCAATTATATTATTCCCATTCGATAGTCGCCGGTGGTTTCCCCGTCACATCATAGCAAACGCGGCTTATACCTTTCACTTCGTTGACAATGCGCGACGCCATTTTTGTGAGCAAGTCGTAGGGCAGGCGAGTGTATTCCGCCGTCATAAAGTCGGACGTGGTGACCGCTCTTATCACGACGACGTAGCCGTAGTTGCGGTAGTCGCCGATTACGCCGACGGATTTCGTGTCGGTGATGACTGCAAAATACTGGTCGGATTTGATTCCGCTTGCAGCGATTTCTTCACGCACGATTGCGTCCGCGTCGCGCAAGACGTCGAGTTTCTCTTTGGTTATTTCGCCGATAGTGCGGATTGAAAGTCCCGGGCCGGGGAAGGGCTGACGATTGACGAGATAGTCGGGCAAACCGAGTTTTTTGCCGATTATGCGCACTTCGTCTTTGAAAAGCCCGCGCAAGGGTTCGACAAGACCGACAAAAGGCATATCTTTGGGCAATCCGCCTACGTTGTGGTGGCTCTTGATGTTTGCCGAATTGTTTGCGCCCGATTCGATGACGTCGGGATAAATCGTGCCTTGCGCAAGGAAGTCGTATCCCTTTTGCGCATTTGCGACTTCCGCAAACGTCTTGACAAATTCCTCGCCGATAATCTTTCTTTTGCGTTCTGGGTCGGTTACGCCCGCGATTTCGGAAAGGAATTTCTCGCTTGCGTCCACAACTTCGAGTTTGAGGGGAAGGGGCGCAAACGCTTCTTTGATTTGTTTGGTTTCGTCCTTGCGCATAAAGCCGTGGTCGACGTACACGCACAGAAGTTGGTCGGGAATGGCTTTGCTTATGAGAGCCGCCACGACCGAACTGTCAACGCCGCCCGAAAGGCCGAGAAGAACTTTTCTGTCGCCGACCTTTTCGCGTATGAGTTTGATTTGGGTGTCGATATAGTCGTCAAGCGAGTAGTCGCGCTTTGCGCCGCACACGTTTATGACGAAGTTTTCAAGCACCTTGTTTCCGTTGAGCGAACGCTCTACTTCGGGGTGGAATTGCACGCCGTAAATATGCTTTTGCTCGTTTGCGATTGCCGCGCACGGACAATCCGACGTGGTTGCCACAACCTTGAATCCGTCGGGAACTTGCGCAACGTAGTCGGTGTGGCTCATAAGCATTTCTTCTTCGCCCGAAAGGCCGTCAAAAATCGCGCAGTCGCCGATGAAAACTTTCGTTTGACCATACTCGCGCACCATGCCTTCCTTTACGACGCCGCCGAAAGAGTGGGCGATGTACTGCATACCGTAGCATATGCCCAAAACGGGCACGCCCAGATCGAATACGGCTTTCGAGCAACGCGGCGAATTTTCGAGATAAACGCTGTTAGGTCCGCCCGTAAAGATTATGCCGATAGGGTCGATTTCTTTGAGTTTTTCCTCTGAAATGCAAGACGGCTCGACGACGGAATACACGTTCATTCTGCGCACCGAGCGCGCGATGAGTTCCTTGTATTGTCCGCCGAAATCCAGAACGAGAATGGTTTGGTTTTTCATATGTTCTCCTACAAAGGTTAATTCGATATGTATATACAAAAGTTTTGCTGACGTATATAAAAGATTATATCTAATTCTTTGCCCAAAGAAAAGCGGATTGCCAAACAAAATGGAATTAATAAAAAATAAATGTCGTGCGGATTTGTCGACCGAAACGAACGACGATTTGCCAAATATGACACAATCGACGGTTTATATCGAAAAAAGAGCGTGATAAACGCTCTTTTTTGTCAATATCGTATCGTTTTGAATTAATGCTTTTGTTCTTTTGCTGCTTTGACGAACGCGGCAAAAATCGGGTTTGCAACTTCGGGACGAGAGGTAAATTCTGGGTGGAACTGTACGCCCACGAAGAAGGGGTGGTCTTTGACTTCCACGGTTTCGACGATGTGTCCGTCGGGGGACGTGCCGCTTATCACCAGACCGCCTTTTTCAAAATCGGCAAGGTAGTCCGAATTGAACTCGTATCTGTGGCGGTGGCGTTCTTCGATGACGTCCTGATTTGCATACGCTTCTTTGATTTTCGTGCCGTCTTTGAGGGCGCAGGGGTATGCGCCGAGTCGCATAGTGCCGCCGATTTTTTTGCCTTTCTTGTCGGGAAGTATGTCGATGACGTGGCTGCCGCTTTCTGAAAATTCGCCGCTTGTCGCGTCCTTGATTCCGAGTACGTCGCGAGCGTATTCTATGACGGTGACTTGCATACCGAGGCAAATTCCGAGATAGGGGATTTTGTTTTCGCGCGCGTACTTGCAAGCGCAAATCATACCCTCGACGCCTCGCGTGCCGAATCCTCCCGGGATTATGATTCCGTCCGCGTCTTTGAGTTTTTCGGCAACGTTTTTGTCCGTGAGCGTTTCGCTGTCAATCCATTTGAGGTCTATGCCCGTTTTGTTCGCGCCGCCAGCGTGCTTGATTGCTTCGACGAGCGAAATGTACGAGTCGCGCAATGAAACGTATTTACCCACGATTGCTATTTTCGTTTTGACGGACGTGATTTTGAGGTCGGCGACTTTCTCTTTCCACTCGGTGAGGTCGCACTTGTTTTTGAGCGAGAGAGCCTTGCTTATCGCCTTGTAAAGTCCGTTGCGATTGAGCATTGCGGGGGCGTCGTAAAGGCATTTTACGGTTGTGCTCGGCACGACGGCTTGTTCGTCGATAGAGCAGAAAAGCGAAATCTTTTTGATGATTTCTTCGGGCGGTTTTTTGTCCGAGCGCGCCACGACTACGTCGGGGAATATGCCGAAGCGTTGCAGTTCGCGCACGGAATGTTGCACGGGTTTTGACTTAAATTCGTCCGAGCAAGCCATATAAAGAAGCAGACAGACGTGTACGAACGCGCAGTTTTCTCTGCCTACGTCGAGGCTGAACTGGCGCAAGGCTTCGAGGTAGGGTTGGCTTTCGATGTCGCCCACCGTTCCGCCTATCTCGGTGATGAGAATGTCCGCGCCCGTCTCGTTTGCGGTGTCGAGAATGTGCTGCTTTATTTCGTTGGTGACGTGCGGAATGATTTGCACGGTTTTGCCGCCGTACTCGCCGTTTCTTTCCTTGTTGAGAACGATTTGGTACACTTTGCCGCTCGTGAGGGTGGAACTCTTGGTGAGGTTCTCGTTTATAAACCTTTCGTAGTGTCCGAGGTCGAGGTCGGTTTCCGCGCCGTCGCGGGTTACGAACACCTCGCCGTGCTGGGTGGGGTTAAGCGTACCGGGGTCGATGTTCATATAGGGGTCGAATTTTTCGATATACACGCTGTATCCCGCCGACTTCAAAAGTCTGCCGAGCGACGCTGCGACGATACCTTTGCCGAGTCCCGAAACGACTCCGCCCGTTACGAAAATGTACTTGCTCATATGTGTGCCTCCGTGTGAATATTTGTGCTTTTGTGTGCGATTTTGCGTTTTTTAAGGTTGTTTTTGCCTCAAAAAAACAAAAAAAAGGCGTTTTTTTTTAGCAACTTTCGTTTGCCAAAAAGAAAAACGCCTTTTCAGGTCCTTTTTTATTCGTTTCCCGTCCTTTGAAAAAGCCTCGATTTCTGCCGAGCGACGATTTGAAACGCCGTCCGCTTTTTTCAAAAAACAGTTGTAATAATATCATATTTTCGTCGTATGTCAACGACTTTTTCGCAACTTTTTTCAAAAAAATTTCGCCGTATATTTTTATATGTATACGCGTGCGGTTTATGTTTTTACAATATTGTGAAAATTATAACAAAAACAGAATATAAACCGCATTTGAGGTATTGACACGCGTTTTACGAAAATGTATAATTTAATCATCCTAAAAAAATCATAAAGGAGAAAATTTATGAAAAAACTTGTAGCATTCATACTTTGTATGGCACTCGTTATCACTTGCGTCGCTTGCTTCGCGGCTTGCAACCCCAAAGAAGATGATGATTTTTCAGTTAAGCAATACGACTATGATGCAATCAGCGATACTTGCACATCTGCGGACGGCAAGTACGAAGTTGCATTCGTCACCGACGTCGGACAACTTAAAGATAAATCCTTCAACCAAGGAACTTGGGAAGGACTCAAGAGATATGCTTACGAGAACAGCAAAACCTATAAGTATTATCAACCTGCAAACGGTGACCAAGCCACCGACGCAGACAGATTCAATGCTATGAAAGCAGCTGTTGACAACGGTGCACAAATCGTTGTGTGCGCAGGTTTCTTGCAAGAAACGGCTCTCAAACAAGCAGCAAGCACGTATCCCGACACCAAATTCGTCTTCATCGACGGTTATCCGATCGGTTATGATAACGTTGCACCTATCAGCTACCAAGAAGAACAATCCGGTTATCTTGCAGGCTATGCAGCGGTTATGGAAGGCTACACCAAACTCGGTTTCGCAGGCGGTGGCGGCGGTGCTAACCCCGCGTGCTGCAGATTCGGGTACGGCTTCTTGCAAGGTGCAGACGCAGCGGCAGCAGTCAAAAACGTTGACGTTACCGTAAAATATAGCTGGTTGTACGGCGGCGCATTCGGTCCTTCCACCGAGTTGCAAACGATGCTCAGCGGTTGGTATTCCACCGGCACGGAAGTTATCTTCTGCTGTGGCGGTACGATGTGCAAATCTGCGTTTGCGGCAGCATCTGCAAACCAAGGCAAAGTCATAGGCGTTGACGTTGACCAATCCGCAGAATCTTCCACCGTTATTACTTCTGCAATGAAAGGTCTTCGCGAATCCGTTATGATCGCACTCGGCAAGTTCTACGAAGGT
This sequence comes from uncultured Eubacteriales bacterium, assembly GCA_900547975.1. Lineage (GTDB taxonomy): Bacteria > Bacillota > Clostridia > Christensenellales > CAG-917 > CAG-475. Next base: position 4,877 of record URIX01000019.1, read on the forward strand.
AAGTTTAGCGATCTCGCAGGTGTGTCCACCGTTCTCGGCGCAGCGGACGATGCAGTCGGTCTTCCCACCGCAACGTGGTCTATGAAGAACTTCACGCTCAAAGATTACACTGAACTCTTTGAAAAGATGAAGAAAGGCGAAATCGCCGTTGACAACAATGCCGATAACTACAACAAAGCGTATACACACGTTACCGTTGAAGAAATCAAGTAATTGTTAAAAACAACATAAAAAAGAAGGCGAAAGCCTTCTTTTTTTATGCTCTTTTTTCAAAAAATGCAAATGCGGGCAAAAAGATTTTTTATCGCTCTTGATATTGATAAATATATATAGTATAATTTTTCTATACATTTTATAAAAGAATAGCCCGAACAAACAAGACTTTTGATTTTTGCTTTTTTGAAACAGCGTTCGAGAGGGGGATTCTTTGTAAGAAGGAAATTATGGCAAAACGAAAAAACGACACCGAAAACACGTCAGTCATTCAGAATGATGCGATAACCGAAGTGGAAGATGCAAGCCCCTCAAGAGAGCAGGCAACCGACGTTTCGGAAACCATACAAACTGAATTTGCGGACAATTCGAGCGCGCAAGACGATTTCGTCATCGAAATGCGCCACATCACGAAAGAATTTCCGGGCATCATCGCAAACGACGACATCACATTGCAACTCAAACGCGGCGAAATCCACGCGCTTTTGGGTGAAAACGGCGCGGGCAAATCTACGCTTATGTCCGTTCTTTTCGGATTGTATCAACCCGAAAAGGGCGAGATTTTGAAAGACGGCAAAGTCGTCAAAATCAACAGCCCGAACGATGCAACCGCTCTGGGCATAGGAATGGTGCACCAACACTTCAAACTCGTCGAGGTGTTCAGCGTCCTCGACAACATCATTTTGGGCGCGGAACCGAACAAGGCAGGATTTCTCACAAAGAAAGAAGCGCGCACGAAGGTTGTTGAGTTGAGCGAGAAGTACGGGCTTAAAATCGACCCCGACGCAATCATCGAGGACATCACCGTCGGTATGCAACAGCGCACCGAAATTTTGAAAATGCTTTACCGCGACAACGAGATTCTCATTTTCGACGAACCGACCGCGGTTTTGACCCCTCAGGAAATAGACGAACTTATGCAGATTATGCGCAATCTCGCCGCCGAGGGAAAATCCATTCTTTTCATCACTCACAAACTCAACGAAATTATGGCGGTTGCCGACCGTTGCACCGTTTTGCGTAAGGGTAAATATATTGCAACCGTAAATACAAAAGACACGACAAAAGAAGAGCTTTCGACCATGATGGTCGGACGTCCTGTACAGTTGCAAGTGAACAAAGACGACGCAACCCCGACAGACGAAATCCTCAGAGTTGAGAATTTGTGCGTCGAAGGCAGAGCACACAAGAAACTTGCGGTCAAAGACGTTTCTTTCACCGTACACGCGGGAGAAATCGTTTGTATCGCGGGTATCGACGGAAACGGACAAACCGAACTCGTATACGGACTTACGGGGCTTGAAAAACTCGCACCCAACGTCGAAGAAACGGCGGAGAGAAAAATAGACATTCCCGTTTGGACAAAACTCAAAGACGTCGAAAAACCCGAAAGAGCAAAACTCTTTTTCAAACAAGTCGGCGAATTTATCAAATATTTCTTCGTCAAACTCGGCTTCAAGATTTGGGACGGACTGAAAAAGTTCGGCGAAGGCATTGCGTCCAAATGCGTTGCGCTCCGAAATAAACTTGTCTTCGTATTCGACAAGAAAAAGAGAGAGAGTATCGACGTAAACGCGGATGTCAAGGGCAGAGTTTATTTCTGCGGACAAGATATAACGAAAGCTTCGGTTGGCAAAAGAAATCACTCGGGTATAAGTCATATTCCCGAAGACAGACACAAACACGGTCTTGTTCTCGATTATACGCTCGAACAAAATATGGTTCTTCAACGTTACAAAGAGAAAGACTTCCAAAAAGCAGGATTCATCAGATTCAAACAAGTTCGCAACTATGCGAATTCTCTAATTGAACAATACGACGTAAGAAGCGGACAAGGCGCAATAACTACGGCTCGCAGTATGTCGGGCGGAAACCAACAAAAAGCAATCGTCGCAAGAGAACTCGACAGGCCGCACAAATTACTTATCGCCGTTCAGCCCACGAGAGGCTTGGACGTCGGCGCAATCGAGTATATCCATTCGCAAATCGTCAAAGACAGAGATAACGGCGCGGGCGTGCTTCTCGTTTCGTTGGAACTCGACGAAGTTATGAACCTCAGCGACAGAATTTTGGTTATGTACGAGGGCGAAATCGTCGGCGAACTCGACCCCAAGAAGACAACCGTGCAAGAACTCGGCTTGTATATGGCGGGTGCAAAGAGGCAGAACTTTGCCGAAACAAATGAACTCGAAAACGAGGAAGATAGAACGGAGGAAAGAACCGATGAAAACTAATAAAGCAATAGAATGGTTTCGCTCGGTTTTCAAAGGGACAGACCAAGAACCTGCAAAATTGTTAACCGCAATGAAGAAAAATTCGGTTTCTTCCGTATTGTCTTCGATAATTTCAATTTTAATCGGTATGATTGTGGGAAGCATAGTCATTTTGATTATCTCTCTTGCAACCGACAATTTACCGATTTCGCAAGCCGGCGACGCAATCAAACTGGTGTTTTTCGGCTTGTTTTCCACAACGCGTGACGCAAACGGCGTGCTTCAATTAGGATTCAATCCCGTCAACTTCGGCGATATGTTGTTCAGAGCCACGCCGCTTATTATGACGGGTCTTTCCGTTGCTATTGCGTTTAAGACCGGTTTGTTCAATATCGGCGCACCCGGACAATACTTGCTGTCGACGTATGTGACGCTGTCCATTGCTTTGTCTATACCGACGACGGTTTGCCCGGCGTGGATAGTTTGGATAGTGGCATTTATCGGCGGTATGGCGGCAGGTTTCGTGTGGGGCGCGATTCCCGGATTGCTTAAATCTTTGTTGAACATCAACGAAGTTATCACTTGTATTATGACCAACTGGATCGCCGCCAACTTGGTGACGTGGTTGTTTGATATCAGCAATTTGAAAAACGCGAACGAAGCGGGCAAAATCGGTTATATTATGCCTACTTCAAAAAACGGCGTTGTCACACCGAAACTCGGTTTGGACAAATTGTTCCCCGGTTCGCAAGTCGATATGGGTATTTTGATTGCAATTCTTATTGCGGTTATAGTGTACATCGTTTTGACCAAAACGACGTTCGGTTATGAATTGAAAGCGTGCGGCGCAAACAGACACGCAGCAAAATACGCAGGTATAAAAGACAAACGCAACATCGTATTGTCGATGGCAATCGCAGGATCGCTCGCAGGCGGTGCGGCGGCATTGTATTGGTTGTCAGGTCATACCGAGTTTTATTGGAATACGTCCCAAACGCTTCCGGCGGTAGGCTTTAACGGAATACCCGTTTCGTTGCTTGCGGCAAATAACCCGATTGGCGTGATAATTACGGGTATCTTTATGTCGATGCTCAATATTTCGGGTATACAAATCAGAAACCTTACAGGTTACAACGAGTACGTCACGGATATTATTATCGCAATAATCGTATACCTCAGTTCGTTCTCTTTGATTATAAAAACGTGGATTACGGGCGGAAGACGTAAAAATACGAAAAAGGTCGAGCCGAGCATAGTGCTTAAAGACAACGCAAATCCTGTCGAAGTTGATTTTGCATCTTCCAAAGATACGAAGACGGAAAACGAAGAAGTTCCGTACGACAGTTTGCAAGGCTCGTCGGTTGCGGATTATCCCCAAAACGACGAGACACCCGAAGATGAAACGAAGGAGGAAAACTAATGGCATTCCTTATTCAACAAACGTTAATGTTTGCAATTCCCCTTATGATAGTTGCTCTTGCAGGCGTTTTTGCAGAGCGTAGCGGTATTATCAACCTTGCATTGGAAGGCGTTATGATTATCGGCGCATTCGTCGGCGTTTTGTTCGTCAGAGAAATGCAAGTAGCGCGAGTATTTTCAATCGAAAACGCACAAACGTTGCTCGTATTGGCAATGTTGTTATCGGCGGCAGTAGGTGCGGTATTTTCGTTACTGCTGTCATTTGCGGCAGTAAACTTGAAAGCAGACCAAACGATTGGCGGTACGGCACTCAATATGTTAGCGCCGGCACTCGTTTTGTTCTTGATAAGAATCCTTGCCAACCAAAATACTCTCGATATGGCAAGAGGCGACGCGGCAGAATGGTTTATGTTGTTCAAAAACGATTTCGGATTTGAAAAATCGCAAGAATTGAGCGTTATAGGGGAAGTCTTGTTTAACAGAGTTTATATTTCTTCCTATATCTGCATTGGAATATTCATAATCCTGGCGGTGCTTTTGTATACGACAAAATTCGGTTTGCGCTTGCGTTCGTGCGGTGAAAATCCACAAGCGGCGGCATCGTTGGGCATCAACGTTTACGGCATGAGATATGCAGGTACGACGATTTCGGGCGCGCTTGCAGGTCTTGGCGGATTCGTTTATGCTTTGACAACTTCCAACTGTTCTTCAACGGGCGAAGTCGCCGGCTTTGGATTCTTGGCATTGGCAGTTATGATTTTCGGCAACTGGAAACCGCTGAATATCGCCGGTTCTGCGTTGCTGTTCGGCTTGTTTAAGTGTATCGGCGCGGCGTATGCTACGTTGGATATAAACGGCGACGGCGTGTATTGGCTTGCTCAAATAGGCGTAAGTTCTTATGTTTACAGAATGTTGCCGTACGTCGTAACGCTCATTGTTCTCGCGTTCACGTCGAAGAAGTCCAGAGCGCCTAAAGCGGAAGGTATCCCGTACGACAAGGGTATGAGATAACCCGAAGTTTTGCGACAGTGCAAGGCAATCGAGCACAAACGCAAAACGAAGGAAAAACACACCCGCAAAATAAAAAACTCGCAACGATAACATAAATTAGATTTATCGTTCAAGGCAAGAAAAAATCCCGTCGCAATGCGGCGGGATTCGTTTTGTCTTTTGTATATCCGTGATTTAACTTTCGCGTATCTAATTGTGTTTTCTTTTGTGCAAAAGCGATTATTTAACCAAATCGATGAGAGCAAGTGCGCGCTTCAATGCGAGTTTGCTGTTGACCTTGAATTGGAAGGGAACTTCTTCGTACACTTTCTTGTGACCGGTGGAAGTGTGGGGAGTGCGACCGTCGTTAAATTCCTCCGCGTCGGGGTCGAGAGGAAGGTTTACGCGCAACGATGCGCCGATGATCGTGATCTTTGCCACGATGTCGCCTTCGCGTCTGTATGTATCGCATTGTTTGCTGATTCTGCTCTTGATCTTCGGCGTGCCTTTTGCCGTCGTGGTGAGCGCTTCTTTGAGAATCGCGTAACGCTCTTTGATTATGTCGTCCGCAAGCGCGTACTTCTCGGCAAAAGTGAGGCTCTTGCGCGCCGCTTTCTTTGCCAAAACCTTGTCATAATCGAACTTTTTGCCCAAAGACGAGTGAAGATCCGTTACGTCTTCTTCGGGGGTAGCGATTTGAGCGTGGCGTTCATCTGCTTTTGCGGGCAGAATCTGAGGCTTGTTCATTTCCTCAAAAGCCGTTGCGCAAGGCATAGCGACGTTCTTGTCGCAGAAAACGCAGTAATCGTATGCGCCACACATATCGCGGTGATTTGCTACGCTGTCATTCCATTTTTGCTCGTCAAGTTTTGCCTGCAATGCAATCTTATCCATCGTGTCCTATGCTCCGTATATGTTATTATCGTTGAAATCTACAAAGCGGTCAAACCGCATTCTCCAATCCAATCGACCATATTGTACACAAATAAATCGCGTTTGGCAAACATTTTGGCATTCTATTGCGATATTTTTTTATCGCAATCTAAGTGCTATGCGGCAATTATCGCAAAATCGTGGTTCTATCGGCAGTAAAATTGCGTTTTCTGTTTTCTAACCATATATAATCATAGGATATAGTTATGGATAAGGATTTTGATTTTTTGCAAAATATTATCGATATTTGCACCTTTTCGAGTGTTTTTTTGTTGGTTGCTTGCACGTTGAGGCGATAATTTACATCTTTCCGACTTCATTTTTACAAACATATTGCCATATATGAATGAATTACAATAAAGGAAATCAACCGCCGTGAAAGCGAAATGCGGAAGAAATATATGGCGTGTTTGGGCATAAAAAAATCAGTCACTCCCCGAAAGGAATGACTGAAATATGGCCTGCCTGAGACGATTCGAACGTCCGACAAACCCGGCTTAGGAGGCCGGTGCTCTATCCTGCTGAGCTACAGGCAGATATTGTAAATTATAGCACGCTTTGCAAGTGTTGTAAACATGTTGACAGGATAGAAAACGGCGAAGCAACAAGGATTTTTAGATATATTTTTCAATCCGCTTGTCAAAATCGAAAATATGGGTTACAATACCTATGCTACAAAAGAGAAATGTTTAATCGAGCGGTGGGCTGTTAGCAAAAAGCAAACATTTATTTTTTATCGGGGTATGGCGCAGTTTGGTAGCGCGCTTGACTGGGGGTCAAGAGGCCATGGGTTCAAGTCCCGTTACTCCGACCACAAACTTCGCTGAGTGCATACAATGTATGCACTCGGTTTTTTATATCCGTTTAACTTGCGCTTGCGCAAACGTTGAAACGGATATAAAAAAACGAGCACGCGTTGCGTGCCGAAGTTTGTGCCGTGGAACGAGCGATAGCAAAGTACCACAAACAAAAAGCACAATGCTTGTGCCGAGTTTTTTGCATTGGTATGAGCGACAGCGAAATACCATAAACTATATCCGTTTAACTTGCGCTTGCGCAAACATTGAAACGGATATAAAAAAACGAGCACGCGTTGCGTGCCGAAGTTTGTGCCGTGGAACGAGCGATAGCAAAGTACCACAAACAAAAAGCACAATGCTTGTGCCGAGTTTTTTGCATTGGTATGAGCGACAGCGAAATACCATAAACTATATCCGTTTAACTTGCGCTTGCGCAAACATTGAAACGGATATAAAAAAACGAGCACGCGTTGCGTGCCGAAGTTTGTGCCGTGGAACGAGCGATAGCGAAGTACCACAAACAAAAAGCACAATGCCTTAAGTAAATTGTAACTAAATAGGCATAATTGATTTTTTTCGCTATAAATGCTATAATTTCAATATCTACGGTTTGTATCGTGTTATGCGTTGATGTATTCAACATACGACATTCGGGGTGAAAAAGTGAATTATTATATGTTTCCAAATACAATGCGGATGGAAGATAATCCATTGAAGGTATCATAAAGGCATAAGTTGGTAATATGGAAATAACGGTTGAAGAATTTGAAAAACTGAATAAAGACGAGAGAATCGTGTTCGATATTCGTCCCGAAACGGATAGGGCGTACGGGTTTATTCCCGATTCGGTGAGCGTAAGCGAGGACGAACTCGGGGTGAATCCGCCGACGGATAAGGACAAAGCCGTAATTGTGTATTGCGCAAAGGGCATACTCAGCGTGGATATTGCCGAGCAGTTTTGCGAGCAAGGGCTGAGGGCGTACAGTTTGCAGGGCGGATATTCCGAGTATTTGCGCATTCAGATGCAAAAGCAAGTGGATGACGATTTTTGCAAGAAGGTTGAGCAGAGCATAACGGGCAAATTCAAAAAGGACATATTCGGCAAATTTTACAAGGCGATAAAAGAGTACCGACTAATTAAGGACGGCGACAGAATCGCGGTGTGCATATCGGGCGGAAAAGACTCGATGCTTATGGCGAAACTCTTTCAGGAATACAAGCGGCACAGCGATTTGAATTTCGAGGTGAAGTATCTCGTTATGGACCCCGGGTACGCAAAGGCGAATCGAGAGATAATCGAGGAAAACGCGCGGCGACTCAACGTGCCGATAACGGTGTTCGAAACGGATATATTCGAGTCGGTATACAACGTCGATAAATCGCCTTGCTACTTGTGCGCGCGTATGAGAAGGGGGTATCTGTACAACTTCGCAAAGCAACTCGGTTGCAACAAAATCGCGCTCGGACATCACTACGACGACGTGATAGAAACCATACTTATGGGAATGTTGCACGGCGCGCAGATACAGACGATGATGCCCAAACTTCACAGCACCAACTTCGAGGGAATGGAACTTATCCGTCCGTTGTACCTCATACGAGAGGACGACATAAAGGCGTGGCGGGATTACAACGGACTGCACTTTATACAATGCGCTTGCAAGTTTACCGACACTTGCACGTCTTGCAACAACGGGCAGAATCACTCGAAAAGACAGGAAACAAAACTGCTTATTCAAGAACTCAAAAAGTCTAATCCCGACGTTGAAAAGTGCATATTCAGAAGCGTTGAAAACGTGCAACTCGACACGGTGATAGCCTACAAGAAAGACGGAATAAAGCATAGTTTTCTTGACGAATACGACAAATAACAAAATCAAAATTTTTGCATAACGCAAGGTTTAATAAAGCAAAACGCGCACTTAAAGTGCGCGTTTTGTCGTCTTGAAATAGTTTTGATTAGAGCGGCAAATTACAGCAACAGCGTTTTGTCTTCGCCCATACCCATCATACCGTCGAGAACGTACTTTTTGCCGTCCTCGTCGCGCAGATAGCCTTCGAGTTCGCCGAAAGCGACGTAGTAGTCGATGTTGACCACGAGCGCGTGCATAATCATCGGGTTCATATTGTAAACCTTGAATTTGAGGTTTACCATATCGTGTTCGTCCTTGATTATCCATTCGGAATGGTCGCAGAAGTCCTTGCTTTCGGGGCTTCTCGTGAATTTGACGGGCGGAAGTATGCTCGTTTCGCCTTCGAGCCAAAGGATATTCTCGTTATATTTTTCTTGGTCTATGGATTGATTGCGAGTGAGGTTGAAAGCGAGCCATTTTTCTTCGCCGTCAACGTTGCATTTGCCCATAGTGGTGACCCAGTCGTAGTGCGCGCGACGGGGATAGTAGCCTCTGTGGTCGTCGACGACTGCGGTGCTGTCTTCGTCTGTGAGCATCTCTTCGCCGTTGATGACAAGTCTGCCTTCTGCCTTGAAGAAGTCTTTTTGACTGTAAAGAGGACGGTTTTTGCCAAAGGGTATGCTTGCTACGCAAGGCTTGGAAAGGCGGGTGAGGGTGAAGTTATATTCGATTGTCGCTTCGCCGTAATTTTCCTTGATAGCCTTGACGATGGTCTTGTCTTTTTGAGTGACGGTTATGAGGCATTTGCCCTTGTGATTGCCTTGAAGTTCACACTTGCCGTCTTGGAAGTTGTTGACGTACTTGACGTGCGACACGTCGGTTTTGCCTTCCGCGATTGCGCCGTTGATGAGGTTTGGCGCGATGACGGTGTCTTTGGATTTGAGGTTGGTGTCCCAGCAGTACACTTTCTTCGTGCGTTTATCGTAGAAGATGTTGAGCGTTTTGCCGAAGATACCCATATCGCAAACGACTGCGAGAAGCACGCCGTTTTTGAGGTGAACTTCGGTTGCTTCCCAAAGCGTGAGTTTGAGGCGGTTCATACATTGAGGCGCGCGAGTGGGTTTTTTGAGTTTCACAAGGTCCATTTGCTCGAACTCTTTGTTAAACGTTCCGAATGCGCAAATACCTTTTTCGTCCACCATACTTTTGGGGGTGGGGACGGCGCGTCTTTTTGGGTCGATATACTTTGAATATTGTCCCATAATCATTCTCCTTATCAATATAATATATCAATGCGAAAGCACAAATATTTCGCGGTGTTGCAAAAACACAGACTTTATTTTGTCGAAACGATGCAATAAACGCCGCGTTTTGCGATTTGTGCCGTTATTTTGCTTGCTCGTCGATTTTCTCGACGAAGTTGCAAAGGATTGCAAAAGTGTTTGCAAGACATTCTTTGTCAACGTCTTCTGCAACGTCGAGTCTTGTGTGATAATAGCGCGGAAGATTGAAGTTCATTGCCGTCACGCACACGCTCTTGAAGCCGCCTTCTGTGTATGCCGCCGCGTCCGTTGCGCCCAAAGCGACGCTTCCTTTCTTGCAAGGTATGCCTTCTTCTTTGCACGCTTCGAGCCATATTTCGGTGGCTTCGGGGTCGCACTTGACAAGCCCGTTCATATCCTTGTGATTGACGAGCATATGGTCTTGCTCGCGCAAAGTGTCGAGGCAAAGTATGGTCGTGGGGCAGTCCTTAAAATCGTTCTTATGTTCTTTGACCCACGCTTTTGCGCCGCGCAATCCCGCTTCTTCGCCGCCTGCGCAAATGCAACCGACTTCGGTGTTTTCAAACTCTACGCCGTTGTCTTTGAGTGCTTTGAGAAAACTTATGCCCATAGCGCAACCCGTGAGGTTGTCAGTCGCGCCGTCCGCGATAACGCGAGGATTGAAAAGGACGTACATCAAAATCCAGAAAGGAATGAAAACGCCGCTTACGCCGAGAGCGATGAGCAGATTCGTGTCGGTAACGCGCGTGAACATACCGCTTATCACGCACGCCGCGATTGCCACGCCCGTGAAGTAGAGTATGCCGATTATCGAAATGAGGAAGTGCGCGATGAACGCTTTTCCGCCGAGATAGTAGTTGAGAGTCCATTCGTACGCCGCGTCCGCGTGTCCGCTGATGAGAACTCTGCGCTTGACTTCGCCGGTCGGCTTTTTTAGTGCCGTCATATTGAGAGATTCGCGCTTGGGGAAAAGTTTGTCCACGACTTTGCGGTAAAGCACGAATTCCAAAATCATAATTTCCATACCCACCGCAATGAAAATGAGCGAGAGCATAGGCATAAAGAACGCCGCCACGAACGCGCCGAGAATGAGGGTGACGGTGATGTAAATCCAACCCATAAACGCGAGCGTATGCACGTCGTATTTTTGAGTGGTTACGCTGTCGGCGTAAGGCGCGACTTCTTGCGCCATATAGTTTATCGCGTCTTTTTCGCCCTTGCTTCCGCAATCGCGTTTGCCGAAAGAAGAGGTGACGTGCGAGATGAAGTCAAACATATAGTTTGCGCTTTGTTGCTTGTTTTGTTTGAGTTTTTCGAGTTTCATAAATTCCCTTATATCGTGCGCTTTTGTGCGCCTTTATAATTTAATTATAAGCATATTATTGTTGAAAATCAATATACAAATGTATGATTATCGACAGGATTTTTGCCGATCGAGGAGCATTACACACGCTTTTCGGCGGTTTCGCCGTACGCTTTTGCGATACGCTCTATCATCTCGGTGTGGGTGAAAGTTTTGTGATACACGATAGTGGTTTCGCGCGTCATCGAAAGATTTTCAATGGGCAGAGCGACGAGCGAGCCTTTGCGGATTTCCTTGTAGCAAGTGCTTTTTGAAAGAATGGATACGCCCACGTCCTTTTTGACGAGGTTGCGGATGGTGGCGATACTGTCAACCTCGATTATCACGTCGAAGTTGTCGATGGATTCGCCTATGGATTCGAGCGCGGCGACGAATTTTTCGCGAGTGGACGACGAGGGAAGTCGCAAAATAAGGTGCTGTTTTTTCAGTTCCTGCAAAGAAATCGACGCTTTTTGCGCAACTGGATTTTGCGTCGAGGCGATACACACGAGCATATCGGTGTCGATTATTGTGAATCTGAAATCGGGATTGGTGGGTTTTTCCTCGATAATCGCCATATCTATCTCGAAATTCTCAAGCATAGCATAAAGATTTTTTATGGTGTCCGTAATAAACGTTATCGAAATATTATCGTTGCCGAGCGCGATTTTCGATAACGCTTCTATCATCAATCCGCTCTCTTGCGTGTGCGTAATGCCTATACGAATCTTGTAGATGTTGGTTTTCGCATTCTTGATTTTCTCTTTCATTTTCTCGCAGAGCGCGCGCATACGCTTGGCGTACAAAAGAGCGATTTCGCCTTCTTCCGAGAGGACTAATTCCCCTTTTTTGCGCAAAAACACGGGTGCGCCGAGTTCTTCTTCGAGTTTTTTGATATGGTGCGAAACGGCAGGTTGAGTAAGTCCCAAAACCTCGCCCGCCTTTGTGAAGTTCTTTGTTTCGCACACCGTTACGAAAGTTTCCAGTTTGTCGTCGAGAAGTTCCATATGTTTTCCTTTATTACGATATTTTATAAACGCATAAAATATCATAATTTGACTTTATGTTATTTACAGCATAGCATATCAGAGCGAAACAAACAAGAGGCAATATGAAATTCGATTGCCAAAGAGGCGAAAATGTTGCTCGAAAACTTTTCATCTGTCGGACAAGTGATAATATCCGTTGCGGTTATGCTGCTTGCGGGATATATTATGTCGCGCGTCACAAAAAAACTCAAACTTCCCAACGTCACGGGCTATATCGTGGCGGGCATAATCATAGGTCCGTACTGCATAAACGTTATCCCGACGCAAGTCGTCGAGGGAATGAGTTTCCTTGCCGACATCGCGCTTGCGTTCATTGCGTTCAGCACGGGTGAGTTTTTCACGCTGTCCACTCTCAAAAAAAACGGCGCGAAAAACATAGTCATCACCTTGTTCGAGGCGTTGCTCGCTTCGCTCGTCGTGTTTTTGGTGATGTATTTCGCGCTCGGATTGAGCCTTGCGTTTTCAATCGTACTCGGCGCGCTCGCGGCGGCAACCGCGCCCGCTTCCACAATGATGACCATACGCCAAACCAACTCGAAGGGCGATTTCGTGGACACGCTTTTGCAAGTCGTCGCGCTCGACGACGTGGTGGGACTCGTGGCGTTTTCGGTTGCCATTGCGGTTGCAACCGCTTCTATGGCAGGGGTGGTAACGTTCAAAAACGTGGCTTTGCCCGTAATATACAACGTTCTCGTACTCGTGGTGGGCGGCGCACTCGGATTTTTGCTCAAACTGCTTTTGGGCAAACATTCCACGGACAATAGACTCATCATCGCAATCGCGGTCATATTCTCGTTCTGCGGACTGTGCGCCATTTTGGACGTATCGCCGCTTCTCGGTTGTATGGCGATGGGCACGGTGTATCGCAACGTCGCAAAGGACGACAAACTTTTTAAGCAACTCAACTATTTTTCGCCGCCGATACTGCTTTTGTTCTTCGTGCGCTCTGGCGTAAACTTCAAACTCGACGCGCTGGTAAGTTCCGGCGGCTCGGTTGCCGGCGTATCCCTTTTGCTCATAGGCGTCGTGTATTTCTTCACGAGAATCGCGGGCAAATACGCAGGCTCGTTCCTCGGCTGTCTGTGCGTCAAAAAGGACGCGAAAGTGCGCAACTGGCTGGGGCTTGCGCTCATACCGCAAGCCGGCGTGGCGATAGGTCTTGCCGCGCTCGCTTCTCGAACCATAGGCGGCGAAACGGGCAGCGCTATGGAAACGATAATCCTTGCATCGAGCGTTCTTTACGAACTCATAGGACCGGCGTGCGCAAAACTGTCGCTGTATCTTTCTAAGTCCTATTCCAACGACATAGACGCCGTCGTTCCCGACTCGCAGATAGAGCAACCCGAGCAAAAAGACGAAGTGCAACTGCTCATAGACAAAATCGCAAAAATCAGACAATCTTTGCCCGCGCCCGCGAACAGCGAGGACGAAAACGCTTTCGACGAGGCGGCGGAAGAGTATTATCTGCTCAATTCAAGACAACGCATAAAAAGATAGGGGGAAGAAAATATGAATTATATCGATCCGCTTGCAAAACTTATGGGTGAATGGTCGTGGAACGTCACGGTCTATTCAATACTTCTCAGGGTTATCGTGCCCTTTATATTCGCATTTTACGTCGGGTGCGAACGCTCGACCAAAGGTCACACCGCAGGGCTTAAAACCTTCATTTTGCTCTCGCTCGCCTCTACGTCGTGTATGATTATCGACAGGTCCTTGGGGCTTACGTTCCCGATATGCTCGGCAGGGGCGGTTATAGGCTCGGCTATGCTCGGCGGCAATTCCATACTTTTCGGCGCAAAGAACCAAATCAAAGGACTTACGACGTCGGCGTGGCTTTGGACGTGCAGCATCTTCGGCTTGCTTTTCGGCGCGGGGCTGTACACCGTCGCGCTCATTCTCGCCGCCGTATATATTGTGATTTTGCAGTTTTTCCCGACCCTCGAAAAGTATCTCAAACAACGCTCCAATCACTTCGAGTTGCACCTCGAATTGCTCAACAAAAACGACCTGCAATCCTTTATGACAACATTGAGAGAACTTGGTATGCGCATAGACGACGTGGAACTCAATTCGGCGTTTATCAATTCGGGATTGAGCGTGTACGCACTCAAACTCACCATCGAAAGCAAGGAACTCAAAAAGTACAAAACGCACGACGAAATCATCGAGGCGTTGAGAAGCATTGAGTATATACACTACGTAGAAGAAAAATAAAAAATCTAAATTATCAATTAATAATTAATAATTGCGGGTGGGGTTTCACCCCACACCCGAAATAAAAACAATAAAAAAACAAAAATAAAAAAGCGTGATTTTTATCACGCTTTTCTCAATTTTCCGTCAAGTCCTTTTATCAAAAAACATCTTCCCACGACGCAATCAAGGCTTATCTGTCCGAATTCTCGGCAGTCGGTCGAGTGATTGCGATTATCTCCCATACAAAATACGTAGCCGTCCTCGATGTATACGTCCAAGTCGTCGTACCTTGCAAGTTCGTCTTTGTTGACGTAACTTTCGTCGAGTTGTTTGCCGTTGAGATATACGACGTTCTCGGATATAACGATATGGTCGCCACCCACAGCGATAACCCTTTTTACGAGCGTTCTGCCCTTAAAAATTCCGCTGTCGGGGACAAAAACGACAATGTCGCCGCGATTTATCTTTGCAAGTTTGTTGAGATAGAGAGTTTCGCCGTTGTTTCGGTCGGAATCGTTCTGTGCGCCACCTCCGCCGTCGAGAGTGGGGTACATCGATATTCCGTCAACCGTGCGCGTATCAATGACGTAGAATTTGACCAAAAGCGCGCTCGCAACAGCCAAAACCACCACCAAAAGCACGATTGCAACCGAGATTGCAATACGTTTGGAACGGTGTTTTGGTTCTTCCTGTATCGGTTCTTGTTCAAAAAGAGGAATATCGTGCATACAAAAGTATATTGCTTGCGGCTCGGATTATTTTCAAATCCACAAAAAGTTGTTGAAAACGATTCCGCTCGCGTTTTCGATCTCTATGGTTTTCACCACCGAGAACGAAGAAAGGGTGCGACCCTCCTCGCTCTTGAAGTCGGCGGATTCAAAGAGCAGTTTTTGCCAGAACTCGCCGCCTTTCAGGTTGGTGCGCGCGGTGTATTTTTTGAGGTCGGGGTAGGTGTATACGCACACGTTCAGACTGCCCGCCGTTTTCGAGTAAGCGTCGACGTGCAGTATGGCGGTGCGGCTTGTCGAGGTCATTTCCTGTATGCTTCTGCAAAGCTCGAGGTTGCCTTTTTTTGAGGATATGCCTTTTATTGCAAACGGTCCGTCCGCAACGAACAGCGTATCGTCGTCAAGTAGCACGTCGTCCGTTCTTGCCACGAATTTGCCCGGTCCCATACTTCCGTCGTAGAGGACTTTCGATATCCTCGGCGAGGTTTCAACCGCGCTCACGTCGTGTTTTGCGGGGGTAATGCTCGTGACTTTCGTAGAAATCACGTTCGAGTCGGGATATACGAGCGTTGCGTACGCAACGATGAGTTCTTCGGTGTCGTAGACGGGAACGTCGCAGACGTATTCGTGTTCGCCGACCTTTTGGCGCACGTCGAAGGATTGCCAGTATCTTTGGCGAGAGGACGGCTCGCCGTAACTTACGTACAGCGTGCGTTTGTCCGCTTTTTTGCCCGAATTGAGTTTGACGTACAATTTTCCGTCCGTCGTTTCAAAGCGCATAGACGGAACAAACGCATCCGTCGAGTTTGCAAGATGTGCGCGAAGCCACAGCACGAGCGCAGAGTATACGCTTTTCGTTATCTGCATATCGCACGAATCCGAAATTATAAGTTGTTTCACTTCGGACTTTACGAGGTCGAGCATATCGCCGATTCTGTCAACGTCGCAGTACACAGAATCGCGCGTTGCGATTGCAAGGGTGGGGCAAGTGACGAACATCGCGTACGTTTCCGCGCCGATACCCGTCGAATACGCCAGTTGCTCGTCTCCCGAAGGTATGTCGCTGCCCAAAAATCTCGCGTTGTGTTCTGCCCAGCGATAGCCGCCGCCGTTGATTGCCGTCATCGAGCAAACGCGCTTGTCCGTGCCTGCCACGAGCCAGCAAAGTTGCGCGCCTATGCCGAATCCCAAAACGCCTATGCGCTCGCTCGAAACTATGCTTTGTTCTTGCAAAAGGCTTATCGCGCGGCGCGCTATCTTCGCCCATACGAACCAAGGCGTATTGCGCGCGGTGGTTTCGATGCTGTCGAGATGATTTTCGCATTCGGGGAAGCGAGCAAAACTCAAATCGGACGGATAAGCGGTTTTGGTATCCTCGAATATGCCGCAGTAGTCGAGCGTGCAAGCGACGAATCCTTCCTCGACGAGCATACGCATTGCGGCGGACGAGTGAGGATTCTTGAAAGACGGCAACACCAAAACAGCAGGACGTGCGTCTTGCCAGCGTGCGTCGTAATAGACATTGCAACATACGCGAACGCGACCCTCTTTCGAGGTTTCCGCCGTGAAAATCTGCTTCGAGCAGACGAAATTATCCGTTGTTTGACACGAGATTATTGAGGCTTCCAAAGGCGCAACGCGCGGATCGAACCCTTCCCACACCTCGGTCGGCGTCATAAATTTGAGTTCCATACCTTGTATTATATCGCAAAAGCAAAATAATGTAAAGAAATAAAACTTTTATATCGCAGGTATACGCGCATTGCGCGAGATTTGAGTTTGCCGCCTCGTCGTTTTGCGAATCACGTTGCAAATTGCGTTTCGAATCGCCGCTTTGGTCGTCGTTTAAGCCGATTCGATTTTGCGACTCTTTTAAGCGGCTGTCAACGTCGTCACTTTGATTGTCGCTTAAGTTTAATTCGTTTATGTAGCCGAGTGCGCCCGCCTTTTTGTTTATACGGCAAGCGTATTCGGCGCACATCTTTTTCACGGTTTCGTCGTCTGGCAAAAGATAATCCATAAAACACCTCTACGCCAATATATGTCGATTGCGAAAATCGAGGTGCAAAGCGGCTTAGCCCGCTTCTTTTACGGTTATGGACACTTTCGGCTCGAAAGAGAGGGTGGCAAGGCAGTCTTCTTTGAGACTTCGTCCGACCGATTGATACGCTTTTGCTTGCAACGACAAAAAGTCGATGTTTTTGCTTACGGACAATTCGTACAGTTCAAAAAGCCTTTTTTCTATGTCCTCTGCAAGGGCTGCGGCGTATCGCTTTACGATGGCGTTGTCGGTGTTGACAACTTCGTCCGTCGGGATTTTCTGTACGTCGGCAAGGTCTGCCGAAAGTTTGATTTCGGCAACCACTTTGCGCCCGTGCGCCTTTATTTTGACGGATTTTTTGAGGATTTTGAACTCTATCGTGCCGTCGTCGTTTGAGGCGAAGTTCAGCGTTCCCGTCACGTCGTGGCTGTGATATAGCGCAAGAATTTCGGCGTATTCGTTTTCGATTATGCAATAGTTTTCGTTGTCAAACGCCATTGCTCGCGATATGTCGAGTTCGTACACGTCGTCCTCGCTTCCCGCTTCGGTAAGGGGCGGCGTAGCTTTTTGGGCGATTATATAGGGTATGACGTTTGCCTTGCTTCTCGACAGCGAATGCGCCAAAAAGTCCTTTGCGGTCGTGCGAATCATACCGTCCGAGCCTTCCTCGTTGACGAGAGCCTGTTGCAAAAAGAAGGGCGAACTTATGGTTGTTCCGATCCTCAGCGACAGCATTTCGGACGGCGATTTATCCCCCGTCACGATAATGGTTTGCTCGGGCAGAGCGTACATTCCCGTCAACGGATATATGAGTTGCATATGGTCGAGTTTGAACGCCGATGTTGACAAAAACACCACATTACAGTGCGAAAGCGATATGATTAACCCCGTTTTGCGCGCAATAACGTCCATTGCGCCCGCAATCGTGTTCCCCTTTGCGGACGTGCAGACGTAACTGGTTTGTGTCGTATCGCCGCTCGATGAGCCGACAAGCACCGCTTGCGTGCTGACCTCGAAAAGGGTAGTGGATTCGTCGTAGTCTATGCCGAGTCCGAGCACCACCGCCGATTTCGACAGCGACGGCGTTTCCACCATTCTGCCGAATATAATCAGAAATACGGCGATGAGGAAAAACACAAACCATTTCGTTCGCAGAAGATATGAGGGTACGTTTAGTTTTTTCATTGCGCTTCCCCCTCGGGCGAGTTTTGCTTGAACGAATAAAGCACGCCGTCATTCTCGCTGTCGGGTGCGTTGCTTTGTTTGCCTATCGTCGCGTACTCTGCGTCAAGGCAAGCGTACAAGCCCGAATTTTTTTTCTTTTCGATTTTCGCTGCCGCGAAAAGCAAAATCGGCACAGCGAACGCAATCGCCGTCAGAACGTAGCCCGTTACGCCGAGTGCGAAGTCGGTCACTTGTTGCAAGGACGACGAGAACAGCGCAGAGCAGATAACCGCCGACGGACACAGTATCTTTGACGGCAAAGCCGTGCCGAGCGCGCGCTCGCACGCCTGATTCGCGCCGTCGTAGAGGAAAGAGAGAGAGTAAAGCGACATCATAATGATTCCGAAAAGGTTTGTCCATTCCATTCTTCCTATTTCCAGAGAAAGTTGGTTGAAACTTGCGATGTGTATAAAGAGGTCTGACACCGTTTTCAGCGCGTTGCCGTAGAGTGCGACGCCTATAAGCACGATTAGATTCGCAATCGTCCAAGAGGAAGCGATACCGAGAGTGAGATAGGGTGCTTTTTTGTTGCGAATCCTCACGAATATAAAAGGAAAAACGTCGCCGAGCCACAGACCGTAGCGCGGCATAGTCGCAAACAGCACTGACGGCTCTGTCGTAAATACGGGTAGATTGCGCCCGAAGTCCATATCCGAATCCAAAAACGCGAGATTGAGTATGACCACGGCAAGAAACAGCGGCACAAACAATTCGCAACTTCTCGCAATCGAGCGAGTGCCTTTCAAGCCGAGATACACTATGGGGAAAAGGAACAATACGTATATGAGAAAAGGTTGCGTCCCCGTGAAAAGTTCGTGGGTGAGATATGACGTGCAGTAACAGAAATAAAACACCGTCTTTGCCGAAAGCCAAACGCAAGCGACAAGACACGCCGCTTTATAGAATATGCAGTTGGTCGCTCGCAAAAGCGCGTCGCCGCCCATTCTCGCAAAAACGAAAATAAAGATTACGCATATGCCCTCGATTGCGGTGAATCCCATAAAAACCCAAAACGCCGCCGAGCCGAACGCTTCTGAAAAAATCCCCGGGGCAGACGAGAGTTTGAACGCAAAACCGAGCGCGACTATAATGGCTGCCGCTTGTGAATTGTAGATAGTGCCGATTGGTAGATTTTTACGCAATCCGTGTTTTATTGTGCTGTTTGCCATATATAAACCTATTGTTTGTCAAATTATCCGTCAACCTTTGCGTATGCGGCGACGGTTTTGCGTGGGTATGGAATAGGGACGCAATTCCATTGTCGCCGAGTCCGCTTTCAACACGCCGTCCTGAAGGTCGGGCGAGATTCTCGGCGCGTACGGCGCAAGGTAGGGAGTGCCGAAATTTTCGAGGGAAGCGAGATATGCGACGATAACTATCGTGAGAATTATCATTCCCACGAATCCGAGAACCGCGCTTATGCACAGATACAAAAAGCGAAGTACGGACATCGTTCCCACTTGGTCGGGAACACAGAATATACCTATTGCCGACAGCGCGACTACAAGCACGGACGGCGATGAGATAAGACCCGATTTCACCGCCGTATCGCCGAGCACGATTGCGCCGACGACGGACAAGGATATGCCGAAGTAGCGCGGCATTCGTATGGAAGCCTGATTAAGCACCTCGAAAAGCGTCATAACCAAAAGCATTTCTATCGCCGGCGGAAAGGGTATGTTGTTCGTTGCCGACATAAGCGTCATCAAAAACTTTATGGGCAACAACTGAAAATGATAGGTTTGAAGCGCGATGTACGCCCCCGGCAAAAGCACGGTCAGCATTGCGCCGAAAAGTCGGAACATTCGTATCATCGAAGCGCGCCAGTCGCCCGAATAGTAGTCGTAGCCGTCCTGCACGTCTTCGAAGACGAGATAGGGCAGAGTTATGGCGATAGGCGAACCGTCCACGATGATTACGATTCGCCCTTCGAGCAGTTTCGCCGTCGCCACGTCGGGTTTTTCCGTCGTGCCTGCCTGAATGAAAAACGAGTTCTTTTTGGTTTGAATAAACGACAGCACGTACGCGCTGTCCACGACGCCGTCCACGTCGATTTGCTCTATTTTGCGGGTTAGTCTTTCGACGATTTTGTCGTCGGCAACGCCTCTTATATACGCCAAAGCGACCGTCGTTGCCGAGTATCTGCCAACTTGAAAGGTTTTCATAACGAGGTCGGGTGATTTTATGCGCTTTCTCACCAGCGACATATTCGTTTTGATTTCCTCGATAAATCCCTCGCGCGGACCTTTCATAACCGACGAAGTGGGCGGCTCGCTTATCGCTCTCGAAGCGGGCTTGCGAAGGGAAAAGATATACGCTTCTTCCTCGCCCTCGATATAGAACGCAATGTCGCAAGCGGCAATGTTCCCGGGGGAATCCTTTGTCGACACGACATCGATTTCGTCGGCGTACGCAACCGTGTTTTGCAAAGATTTCAAATAGGGCTTTTCGAGCTTATCGCAGTTTTTCAGAGGGCGCACGACGTCTTGTTCGAACAAAATTTTGTCGATATTGCCGTCGATATATGCAAAAAGGCAACGCTTGTCGCCTATATCGAGGCGGCGACACTTGAAGTCGTCGCTGTTTGAAAACGTCTTTTTCAAATCTTGTTGAAGGCTGTTTATATCCACGTCGCACATTATTGTCAAAACGACGAGTTTATAAACGGTTTATAACGACAAAAAAAACCGCCCTCCGAAAAGAGAGCGGCAAGTGTGCGATTAAGTTTTACGTTTAGTTTGCGGTGTTTTCGGAATTTTCGGCGTTATTCGTATTATCCGCGTTTTCTGTTTTGTCCGAGTTTTTGTTTTCTTTGGTTTTGTTTTCCTTTTTATCTTTGGGTTTGCGGAAAACCACGAATTTTTGCCACATAAATTCAAGCGCGAAGTTGATTATCATAACCGTGCCTTCCGCGATTATGCCCGCTCCGTCCGTGCCTATTGCTTCCACGAGCAAGGATTTAATCGTGTGGACGTACCAAGTCTGGAAGGGATAGAAGGGAACATAGAACAAAAACGCCAAAATCATCGCCTTGGGTACGTTGCCTGCGTCTTTGAAGGTAAACTTACGATTGAAAGTGAAGTTCCAAAGAATAGAAGCGCAAAGCGCGACGGTTGTTGCGATAAACGTGACCAAATCCATATCTTCGACGATGAAGTGAATGGTTTTGCCGTTCGAGGGTATGACCGCTTGCAAAATCGAGAACAGCACAATCTGAATTATGCCTGCGCTCGCCGCGCAAAGCGCGTATTTTATGAATTGCATCACGCCTTTTCTCTTTTCTCTTTTGGCGTTTTTCTCGGCTTGTTTGAGGCTTGTTTCGTACAGTATGCCTTTGGGGCTTTCCGCCGCGGGTTCTTCGGCTGTGGGTGATGTTTGTTCGGCTACGATGTCGCTTGCGTTTTGATTTTTTTCCATATAATATTCCTCGAAAACAGTTTAGCATAACGACACAAAATGTCAACACCGATTAAAGAATCTTTGCGCTTAAACGCCGTTTCGGTGATAGAAACGGGCTTGACGATTAAAATTAAAGTTTCCCCCTTCCTCACGGGGTTGTTCTTCCTCTACAAAAGTTCGACGGCGTAAACCCTAATAAAATTTCCCCCTTCCTCATGTGTTTCCCCCACCGCCGTTCCCCCTCTGCATACTTTGAGGGAACCCACGACGTCCGCTCCGCGTGGGGCAACACTCGGCTCTCGCATAGATAGGGACATTTCACTCATTATGCCA
>URIX01000020.1 GCA_900547975.1 uncultured Eubacteriales bacterium
TCTGAACTCTATACCCTGCATCAACCAATTGTTTGCCAACTTCTTCGGCAAGAAAGTATTCGGGATCATCACTGTTTATAGCGGCATCGCCTATAACGGATATAATCGGTTTCATAAATCTCCTTTTTGCTTTTTGAAAAAGTTTTTCCAATATTTCTTTTTTGTGTTGCGTCTCATACTGAGCCTGTTCCGTTTTATTTTCTAACGACGGCTCGAAGTAATAAATTTTCTTTTTAATCTCTATCGGGTGCTTTGACGCTTCGACAATCGGCAAGAGTATCGCATAATCGGTATGAACATCTAGATACTTCCCTTTTTCTTGAAGAAAATCACCTATATAGTCTACTAAATATCTTTTAAACGTTTTTGGATGAAGCCATATATTATCGCCGTTACGTTCCCAAGATTTCTTGAACGAATCTATTGAATATCTTCTTGTCGGTTTGTCGGCCCTGAAGCAACCGCCGACCGTCATATCGGCGCCGTTTTTATACGATTCTTGTATTATTGCAATTGCATCGGACGTTAATAGAGCGTCGTCACCGTCAATGTTAATCACTATTGTATTCGGATCTGTAACGATAAATTTCATAGCGGTGTCAAAATTTGCTAATGAATCGACCGAATGTATATTTTCAATCAAAATCATATGATTTTTACACCATAAGTCATATTTTGAAAGACAGTATAGATACTCTTGTTCTTTGAAATCCGAACAATCGTCGAAGTAAACAAAATCAAAATCCTGACAACTCTGATTTTTCAGAGAACCGATGAGCCTTTTTAACTTTTCTACACCTACGTTTTTTCCTCTGGAAAAAACAACAATGTCCCTTTGGGCCTTAGGATACCATAATTTTATATTGTCTACAGCATCAACGTTCCCTCTTTGTTCTTCGGGAATATTTCCGAGTAAGTATGCGCTTATAAAATTATGTTTTTTCATTGAATTCGGAAGATGAACAAAACATAGGTCTTTTTGTGCAAAACGAATGCTTTCATTTTTTTGCAACGCGTTGTCCAACGCTCTGTGCCAAGGCAGAACAAACTGACCGTTGTCATTTTTATAATTTTTTATCGGAAGTTTCTTTTTGAGAGCAATCAAGTCTATAAAACAAGTCCGGACTTCTGTTCTGTTCCCTAATGAAGGATAGAGGGATTCTTGTCGATACACCCCGATTGTCCCGGTTATAGCTTTAGAACTTACGAAATCCTCAAAAGCCTTTTCAAGCGCACAAAAAGAAGATTTGTAAAGAATGTCTATATCTGTTTGAAATACATATTGTGTATCGACATTTTCGAAACCGTTTAGAGTTGCCAATAGTTGCTGACCGTTTTCACTATGACTATGCTCGGAATTCTCACCAAACCATTCAGTGTAGACAGTATGACTATCGGAAAAGACAACTTCGTCTATCATTCCGTTATCTTTTAAATATTGTAGATTTTCTAAAAGTTTCGACTTGTCATCATTTGAGTATCTTCTGTTCCTTTCCCCGTCAAACAAATCTACCGAAACAAGTCTCGTTTTGAATCGACAACCGTTCTCCAAATTATGAATAATTTGTTTTATACAAGGGATTACTATTTCATAATCCATCGGGCATGTTTTTATCATTAAAGTACACTCGTTTAGAGAGTGTATGCCCCTGTTGACGACGTCAAAAACCAGATGTTCGCCTATCGGGTTTAATGTATCGGCGTTTACTCCTTCTGTTTCAAGAACTTCAATAATTTCCAATCCATGTCTCTTAAGAAGATTTTCATAGTAAGAAAAGGGTCTGTGATAATCTTCCTTAGGACCATACAATCCGATTTTTGTGTAAAAAGTATTTTCTTTATATTCGCCGGAATATCCTTTACTTCTCAGTTCGGTGTTATTGATAGAATCGAAGAAAGGATCACAGATGCTTAAAATTGCATGCCCGTTACTTTTAAGAATTTTTGTTATGTTGGCAAGAATTTTATCTGTCCATTCTTCCGTTACATTGCACAAAACAAGATTTGAAATCACCAAATCAACTTGTTTATTAAAAGCGTCTATAGAATCAATGATAGTTACGCCTCTATCGGCTCTTGAGTGCAATGTTTCCGTATCAACGTCAAACACATAACAGTCGGCATCATCTTTTAAACGATTCATGATTTTACATTTTCCGGCACCGTAATCAAGAATTGTTTTCGGGGAATATTTTTTTATTCTCTCTATAACCATTCCGTCATGTATCGCTTCCTTTTCTCTTTTGCCGAAAAGTTTTATAAATTTATCTATGCCGAAAAGCAATTCTGCGTCATCGCCCATATAATCTTTTTCGATTAGTTCGGTAAACTCATTTTGGATAACGGCGGGATATTTTAGCATTTCAAACGTTCTTTTAACAGTTCTATCGAAATCAGTTTCGGTAAATTTTATGATGTTCTTACCATAGTCTATAAATTTCAATTTTCCATTAAGCAATATGAAATTATCTTTTTTCACGTTCGAAAGAGTTAAGCCTTCGTCTTTTAGGAAACATAATAGCGAGACTAGTTCCTTAGCATGTCCTTTCTCATATGGCTCGATTTCCCCGTTTTGGCTATAACTTAAAACCGAATAGCCGTGAATATCTTCAAAGTAAATCCTATTAAGTTGCTCACATTTATTGAAATTTGTGGAATGCGCTTTAAGAAATTCAAAATTTTGCGGTTCATAAAACACCTTAACGATTGTCGAATCGCCTTTCAATAGGGCAACGCCTTCTTGCCCATTTCCCAACGGCTTATATTCTTCGCCGAATACAGAGATTATTTTTTCTTTTTTTCCCGTTAATTCATACTTCTTAACAGTGTTTCTGACAACGTCATAGGCGGCTCTTACCATTGGTTCATACAGGTAATATTTAGCCTTTTTAATGAATCTGTTGATAAAACCCTGATTCATTCCTTTATAAGAATCGGCATCGGCTATGCTTAATAACCCTGTAATTCTGCAAAAAGAATCATAGATTCTTGTTAATCGCTCCTCATAAATTTGTTTGAAGGTTTTATAAAACGATTCCCTGCTTTCATGAAGTTCCGACTCTATTGTTTTTGTAAACGAAGAACCCAACAGGTCTTTTAACAATTTATCCGCTTCTTTCTCTATTTCGAAATCGGTTTTTATTTTGGAATGCAATGTGGCGAATGAAGAACCAATAATGTTAAACCCGTTTTTCTTTGCCTGTTCTACCCAGAAATAGTCGCTTCTTCTTGCAATCAAATCGCCGAATCGTGGTGAAATATTCGGAATATCTAATACTCTTCTATTGAAGATAATAGTGTTCCCACCCCTGCAATATGGCGTAAACTCCGACATTTCGCTCACAAATAGTTTTCTTGACGTTGCTTTCCCCGAAAACACGTCGTTCAACGACTCGGCGTAGGATTTCAAGGGCGTTTCCAAACCGATATGGCTATCCGATAAATCGTAATAATAGTCTCTGATATCGTATATGTCGGTCCTGTAGCGTTCGGTCTTGTTAAGGTAAACTTTATAGACATAATCTAATAACGATGTTCTCAATGTCGAAAGAGTCGGCAGCGGAGCATCCCCCGAATAAGAGCCGATTACAACATCAGCCTTGCCGTCATATCTCGACAGAATATCGACAACATTTAAGGGGCATTCGCAAAATTCTGAATCAACCCTCGTTAAATACTTAAAATCCATATCGTCATCTAAAACCCATATAATATCGTCCTCGTCGCTATACGTCTTCAAAAGTTTGTGAAGTATGGTTCTCGAAATCGTAATATCCTTTATTTGACCGTCTTTACGCAAGGAATCAAAGGCAAAACTAAGGCAATCTATGTTTAATCCTGTTTTCTTGGCTTCTCTTAATAAAACTATTTTAGCATTGATTTCTTTGACGACATCTATAAATTGCTGCGTCGGATATTCAATATTGCACAGCAACACAATTGATTTATCAATGCCTTCTAAATCGGAGATAGACTTTAACAGTCTCAGCCCTAACTTTTCATCTGACACGATAAATCCAAAAACGACGCGTTTATTAAAACCACCACAATTTTGTCTAATGCAAGTTTTTACTGATTCATGCGGTAAATTATCGGTTGTGCTTTCTTCCGAAAGTTCTGTATACCGATTCGCTCGCTCAAAAAATTGCAGTTTAATCTCAGAATCCATTAGCCCTTCATATTTCGAATAAAAATATGAAAGGCTTTCTTTTTTACCTGCATTATTGTTGGTAAGCCTTGAGCGGTCATTATGTGCATCGATATCTACTAAAATTTCGTTTATTATTTCATATTTAGGGTTCAACATCATTACACGAGTAAAAAAGTCTCTATCCGTGGTCGAATTTAAAGCCTCGTCAAAGCAACCGGCTTTTAACAGAGTGCTCAACTTAATAAACGTATTGGATCCCTGAATATGCGGATTTTTAGCCAAAAAAGAAGTTTTTTCAAGATAAGTCGGCACACTTAAAGGGAACGCCTTGCCTTCGGAAGAATAATTCAATCCAGACACGACAAAATCCGGCTTACTGCTCAACTTTAAATAGCAAGATTCTATGTAATTTGATTTCCAAGAATCATCGTCGTCAAGAAAAGCAATATAAATATAGTCGGCATTTTCATCGTTGCGAATCAAATGTCTTAGTACGATATTGTCAATGGCCGTATTTAAATTTCCGGCATAATTTCTTGTGTATCGATCTCTAAGAAATATGCATTTACCTTCGCATAGATCCCTATCTTTTTGAAAGTCTCTTTCATCAGAATCCGACACGACTATCAACTCGTCTAATTTGCGTGTTTGATTGATAGCCGACATAAGAGCCCTCTTTAATAATTCGTTCCTGTTTTTAGTGGCGATAACGCCGATTATCTGAATCATAAGTTCCCCTGTATGTAAAAAACGACCTGATTTACCGTCGGTCGCCGTAAAAAAATCTATTAGACCGATGCAGGTAGACCATTGGCAATCAATTGGATTTTTTCAATCCGTTTTGATTTTTAACACCTTCATCCTATTCTTTATTTATGTTGTACGGTAATAACTATTACATATAATAAATCCTCTTGCAAAAAAAATCAATAGTATCTTATTTGCCCTTCGTGGTGGTTATCGTCGCATAAGTCAGCGAATATATCAACGGCACGGAAAAATAGTGGCGGATATTGCGAGAGCATTTATATGGAGTCGGACTCATAGCAGTTTGGCTCTTTTTATTTTTACACTATTTTTCGCTCAAACGGCTTTGACCGTTGACATATTCCATTGTAACAGTATTCGCATTTGAAATGTTTCGGCTTATGCTCCTTGCCCACAGCCGAACGGCAATACCAAATAAAAATGAGTTACAAACGTAGACGAAAGGCGATAAATCGGACGGCAAAACGGCATAGAAAAACCGAGTGTTTCAAACACTCGGTTAAAGGTTGTGATGTTTTTATAGGTTAATTTTTAGTCCGAAATAATCCCTTGTAAAAAACAAAACGAACTCAAGATTGTCTCTCGGGTTCGTTTTATTCTTGTTTGGTGCGCAGAAAGCAACCGCAGTTGAACATATCATTTTACTATCAAATTATGCAGTTCATATTTTTAGACCACACAACTACCAAGCATTAGTCCCGCAACCGTATGTTGTAACAATGAGAATATAAGATAATATTACTCATCAACTTGCTCGTAATAATAAGAGTAGTCGATTCCTTTCATGAAGATTTCGCGGTTATTTATATCGTTGGTCAATGCACCTTTTATAAGTTCGTAAATATGCGATGAATCCACAGGACTTTCCTGCATTGCCGTAAGGTAAGCCTTTTTGTCGATTTTGCTCCAATCAACGCATTTTTTGAGATGCTTTTTCAAAATCAAATCGAGCCAAATACGTGTGCTTCTGCCATTGCCTTCCATAAACGGATGCGCAACGTTCATCTCGACGTATTTGTCAACAATTTGTTCAAGCGTATCGTCGGGCATATTCTCAATTTGACGCAAATTGTCTTGCAAATACATTGCCGGCGCAAATGCAAAACCACCCTTTGCGATATTCATCGTGCGGATTTGTCCTGCAAAATCATACAATCCGCCGAAAATATACGAGTGTATTTGTTGCAATCCCTTTACGGTGCCGACTTCGATTTCGTTTATCATACCCGACTCGAACAATTCGTATGCTTTTTGCTTGCTTTTATCGTCAATTGACGATCCCATTCCCTTCAACCACTTCTCGAACACGAGCGATTTTTTGCTAGGAATAAGTGCAATAATGGTATTTACACCTTCATCGTCAACGACGTCGGTCATATATTTTTTGCCGTCGGAAGCGGTTAATTTCAGTTGTCGACAAATTGTCGACAACTCGCCTTTCCTGCGTTTTAGAGCGTTCCAATACGAACGCGGATTTGTGCTTTTTGTAAGTGCTTCCGCTATATCCGCAGCGCAAAACCACCATTTGAAAGTATCGTCATCCCAAACGGCTCTTACTGGTATATCTTCAAAAAAGCGAATCGACGTTTTTATCACGTAGGCACACCCTAAATCATTTTGTTTGAAATAATTATATCATCTGCAAATAAACTTATCAATACTTGATCGCAATCTTATGTCTTTTTGATTACTGAAAACGCCAAGATAAACACCTAATTGTGATTTTTCTTAACAAGAAATATCTTTGTTAATATTTGCAATTGTTTGTTGACTTATTTTTATATATTGAACGCCGTCGACACAAAAAATTAACTTTACTAGTTTTTTTCGTACTCCTTAAACGCTCTAAAAGCCGTTTGTAAAGCTAAAAAATGTCTAGGGGTAAACATTATTTTTGTTCGCACACCCTTAAGGGTAATATAGATTTCTATATGCTCGTTTTTTGATTTTCAATTTGAGTATTTTCAACCTGTTTTTCCAAGTCACTTAGATCTTTTGCACAATATCTATATTCAGCGGCACAGTTTGGGCAAAGACATAAAATAGCGGCAAAGTTTATGTACATGTTTACTATGAAAAACAAAACAAACACAAACCGAACCTTAGGGATTCGACTTGTGTTCTCGATGACTCTCAAATACTGAATAGTAATATGCAACCCTTTATTTCAACATTCTCATTCTGTAAAGTTATGATCGCCCATAGTGTTTCATCATTTCAATTCTGACATTTTCAAGTTGTGTGGCCAATGGAATTAATCGATTAACATCATTAGACAACTTTCCGTACTGTTTATCAATATTTCTTTGATAGCTATCAACTGTTCCATACAAAAAATCTATGTAGCCTTTATGCACCCAATAATTTCTAATTTCTTTTATCTCATTAAGTAAAGTATAATCATCACGACTAAAATACGGAGCTCCATCACTATAATCCAACTCTTCTAATTTTTTCAATACAGGGCCGAGAGGTTTGTTGACAACGGTATCAAGATTTTTATAAAAATCACCTCTTAGCATACCAGCATACATTATTTTTACATCATGTTCTATACATTGACATTTTTTGATTAAGACTCCTACCGTTTCATCGAATAATTCTTTCGTTACAAACAACTTTTTATCGCTCCTTTGCTGATCCTGTCACTCCAAATTTATTTTCATCTAATGCCGATCAAATATTCTCTTAGAATATCCAGCAGATTCTTCGGCTATTTTTTGATGCATTAAAATTCTATTTTTGACATATTCAATTTAAAACTTGTGTTGCCAATTAATAGATTGAATATCAGATCATCTGACTCTAAAAAACCAATTTTTAAACATGTCTTATCGTTATTCAGTGGTCTATAATTATATAATATTGATGAATCATATTTAATTGGTTTTCTGTCTTTTCTACCTATGCGCACATATTGAATTAATCGTTTAAAATGTTCATCAAATTCTAAATTGAGCTCTTCGGAATCTGATTCGTCATTATGTAAAATTAGATAAACATAATATTCAATCGCAATTTTCAATAAAAATCTTGATATTTCATATTTG
Organism: uncultured Eubacteriales bacterium; assembly: GCA_900547975.1. GTDB lineage: Bacteria > Bacillota > Clostridia > Christensenellales > CAG-917 > CAG-475. The sequence goes on from URIX01000020.1 coordinate 7,969, forward strand.
TGTTCCTTATCATCTAATTCAAATCCCCTTGTAAAAAACATGTGCGGCGGTTCTTTTATTAATTTATTAATTACTTCAGGGGAAACTCCTATCATTAAACAGTTTTCACCATCAATCTGTTGCCAGTGAGTGTCACACTTTTCCCCACAAAAAAACGCATCACTATTAGGTATTCTACCACGTTTACTTTCAATAAGCTCATAGAATCTCAACTGTTTAAATCCATCCAAATTTAAAACAGGGTTTTCAATTTCTCTGGAAAAATAATTATTACACTTATCACACACAATTCCTTTATCTAAAATCAATTCATCATTTCCCAATGATTCTGGAATAATATGTTCTATACTTTTTGATTCAGTGCTATCTTGATTACAAAAAATACAATAATGTATCTTTCTCATATATTATTTCACCTCACATTATATTTATGATGAAATACGATGCCAGTAATAATCCTAATGAAAGGATACCACCAATTAAACCTATAAAAACTAAAAGTCTATCTTTCATTGACCATCCTCCCTCACGTGAATCATATATATTATACGCTCAGTTATTCTTTTTGTAAAGACTGTGTTTAATTTGCCCTTCGTGGTGGTTATCGTCGCATAAGTCAGCGAATATATCAACGGCACGGAAAAATAGTGGCGGATATTGCGAGAGGATTTATATGGAGTCAGACTCATAGCAGTTTGGCTCTTTTTATTTTTACACTATTTTTCGCTCAAATTGATTTGGCCGTTGACATATTCCATTGCAACAGTATTCGCATTTGAAACGTTTCAACTTATGCTCCTTGCCCACTGCCGAACGGCAATATCAAATAAAAAGGAGTTTCAAACGTAGACAAAAGGCGAGAAATCGGACGGCAAAACGGCATAGAAAAACCGAGCGTTTAGAACACTCGGTTAAATGTTGTAATGCTATTTATCGTTTGATTTTAAGTCCGAAATAATCTCTTGTAAAAAAACAAAACGAACTCAAGATTGTCTCTCGGGTTCGTTTTATTCTTGTTTGGTGCGGGCAAGAGGATTTGAACCTCCACTTTCTTTCGAAAATTAGAACCTGAATCTAACGCGTCTGCCAATTCCGCCATGTCCGCACAAATTACTGCTGTTTTTTCACGGCGCAGTTGTCCGAGGCGGGCGCAAAAATCAAACGTACGCGAAAACGCTCGAATGACTTAATGCCAACGCTTATCCGCAATGCATTATGAAGTTATTTTAGCCTATCGGCAAAGCATTGTCAAATCATTAAAACGTCTTGTTCGTTTATTGTCATATAAAACTGCCCTACTCATTTGTTTGAGCAAAAAACGGGAAAAGCGAACGTAGGTTCGCTTTTCCCTAATTGAGAGAGAATATAGATTGCCGTATTGCTACAGCACATCTTTTTGTTTGTGCATTGAGGTGTTATCATTATTCAATGCAAAGTTGAAACTTATTGCTTGTCGGCGTGCGTATCGTCTTGCGCGCCGTTTGCTTCTTTCTCGCGCAGGGCTTCGAGTTCGGCTTTACGTTGTTTCACAAGTTCCGTCCAATCGACGTCTTTGTCTTGCGAGCAACAATGTCCGTTGCACTGCCCTGCGTGCGCGCAGCCCGCGCAATCGCTTCCGAGCGAAGGCTTACCCTTTGCCTTTCTGACGATTGACGCGATGATGACGCCTGCCACAATCGCAACCGCAACGACTATCGTCACGATTCCGATCGGGTGCATTGCCGACATAACGTTTTGAAATACTGTGTTTGTCATATATCGCTCTTGTTACGCAAAGTCTGTATTGCGCATAATGCGCGACTTATGCGTTCTTTTTGATTTTGAGTTTCGAGCCGAGGTCGCCAAAGAACTTCTTTACGTCAATCTTGCCCTTGTTGTCAAGCACGATGAGCGTGATGACTGCCGCCCAGATTGCCGCGAAGATGAACACTGTCCACCACCACGCACCGATGAGGTAGATCATCATAGACACAATATAACTCGTGCCGACCCAGAAGAGCAATGTCATTCTGTAAGACTTCTTGGTGGGAAGTTCTGCCTTTGCTGTAGCGACTGCCGCGAAACACGGGATCGTAAGCATATTGAATGCGATGAATGCGATGAGTCCCGGAACGGTTATACCCGTTGCTTGGATCATAGTTACCGCTGCGCCGACACCGCCGTCCGCTTCGACGTCGATCATACCGCCGACGATGCAAGCCGCAAGAGTGCCGAACGTTGCGATAACGTTTTCTTTTGCGATAAGACCCGTGATTGCCGCGACTGCGAACACCCAACCGAATGCTTTAAGTTGCGAGCCGAATCCGAGCGGCGTGAACAGAGGTTGAATGAGTCCGCCGATACCTGCAAGGATTGATTTATCCATTTGCTCGTCTGCGAGGAATTGCCACGTCCAGCTGAAGTGGCTGACGAACCAGATAAGGATTGTGGAAGCAAGGATGATTGTGAACGCTTTCTTCACAAAGTGCTTGGTCTTGTCCCAAAGGTGAGCGGCAAGGTTCTTGGGTTGCGGTATGTGGTATGCAGGAAGTTCCATAATGAACGGCGGGACTTCGCCCTTCATAGTGGTTGCACGCATCAAGATGACCGCCGCGATTGCCACAACCACGCCGAGAACGTACATCATATAAGTGATAACGTCGGGGTGAGAGAATCCGAATTGAGTTGCGATACCGCCTGCGATAGCAGTCAGGATAGGCAATTTTGCGCCGCAACTGAAGAACGGAATGACTCTGATTGTTGCGATTCTTTCGTTTTCGTCGGCAAGAGTACGGGTGTTGATGAATGCGGGAACGGAACAACCGAAGCCCATAATCATCGGCATAAACGCTCTGCCCGACAAACCGAATCTTCTGAAGATTCTGTCGAGGATGAACGCTACACGCGCCATATAACCGCTGTCTTCCAAAATCGAGAAGAACAAGAACAGCAAGAGAATTTGCGGCAAGAAGCCGAGCACTGCGAACAAACCGCCGAGAACACCGTCTACGATAAGCCCCGTGCACCATTCGGGTGAACCTGCAAGCGTAAGACCTTCGTTTACGCAAACGCTGAGGAATTCGGTGAACGTGTTGAGGATGTTTGCGAGGATAACGCCGGGGCCGTATACGCTTTCTTCATATCCGAAGAAGGTTTTGGCACTGATGCCGGAGCACCACTCATCGATTCCGCTTACAAAAGCGGCTTCGAGTTCGCCGTCGTCGTTTGCTTTAATCCTGACTTTCCATTTTCCTTTTTCGTCCGCATAGAATTTTTGATTGAGTTCTGCTTCGGTTAATTCGTCAACATAGCGAAGTTCGTGATCTGCGGTGTAAACGTACGCTTTGGGTTCTACCGATTCGAGTTCGCCGTCTTCCGTGAAGGAAATTTCTGCTTTGTAGCCGTCTTCGGTGTAGTATGTCGTATTTTCGTCGTACGGTGTTTTCTCGAAGTCAACGACTTGCGTATGATTTGAGTCGAGATAAGCAACGGGATTGCTGTCGAACACGCCGCCCGCGCCGAGGAACAAGAAGTCCTCTGCAAACGTGAGGTGGAACACGAGGAACAAAATCACGAGGAAGATAGGAATACCCCAAACCTTGTGAGTCAACACCTTATCGACCTTATCGGAAGTGCTGAGTTTTTCTTTTTCGGTCTTCTCTTTCTTCGTGAGAACGGTCGAATAGTTCTTGGATATGTATTTATATCTGCTGTCCGCTACGATTGCTTCGAAGTCCGTTCCGAAAACGTCGTCTTTGAACGTCTTTTTGAATTCTTCGACCATTTGAGCCGCTTGCGGATGTTGACCGACTTCGATTTCGTCGAGTTCAACGAGTTTCACAGCATGGAAAAGCGAATTTTCAACGCCGCTTCCGTCGAGAGCGATTCTGCAATCGTTGATGAGGTGCGTAAGTTGAGTGCCTTCGAGAACGGTTCTGCCTTTTCTGGGCTGCCCGCAAACTTCGTACGCTCTTTGCATCAATTCGTCAAGACCTTTTTCACGCAAAGCGGAAATCTCGACAACGGGAAGTCCGATTTTTTCTTCGAGGCTCTTTGCGTCGATTTTGTCGCCGTTTTTCTCAACCGCGTCCATCATGTTGAGCGCGATGACCATCGGGACGTCGATTTCCATAATTTGAGTCGTAAGATAAAGGTTACGCTCGAGGTTGGTGGCGTCTACGATATTGATGACGCAATCGGGTTTTTCATCGAGAATGTAGTTTCTCGAAATCACTTCTTCCGGTGTGTACGGGGAAAGCGAATAGATACCGGGAAGGTCGACGATAGCGATGGGCTCTGCGCACTTTTTGTACGTACCCTCTTTCTTATCCACCGTGACGCCCGGCCAGTTGCCGACGTGTGCGGTCGAACCTGTCAAACTGTTAAACAAAGTCGTTTTGCCACAGTTCGGGTTGCCTGCAAGAGCAAATCTTTTCATTATTCTTGTACCTCCATCGTCACGACAGATGCTTCGGTTTTACGAAGTGTGAGTTCGTATCCTCTGATAGTCACCTCGATCGGGTCGCCGAGAGGTGCTTTTTTGCGAAGATACACTTCTGCGCCGGGCGTAACGCCCATATCGAACAAACGACGTCTGATTCTTCCGTCGCCGCCGACTGTTTTGATTACGCCTTGCTCGCCGATAATGAAATCGCTAAGCAGTTTTTCCATTTTGTCCTCCTAAAAACTATGCTACTAAAATTTTTGTTGCCATTTCTTTGTCCAAAGCGAGACGTCCGTCTTTGATAAGGCAAATGACGCTGCCGCCGCTTTGGGATATGATACTGATTGTCGAATCGATGGTTATACCCAAACTTTCAAGATGTTTTTTTGTTTTTTCGTCGGTCATAATCTTGACGATTCTCAAATCCTTGCCTAAGGGTGCAAATACAAGCGGCATATCTCTCTCTCCTTTTGCCGATTTTTCAGATGATTATTTTGTGAATATGAAGTTTTATTCATATTTACGATAGAATAGTACAACTTCCGCAAAAAGATGTCAACAGATTTAATAAAATAATATGAAAATTTTTTCATATTCTTTTCCTTGATTTATTTCCAAACAAGTTATATAATAAAAATAACAATATAAAGTCGGTCGGATTAAGGCATAATTTGCCAAATAATCGACGTGTAAACAAGCGAGCAACGGCGCGATGACGGCGTAAGTATTCCGCAAAAAAACATTTTTGACAGAATGTTTCGAGCGGGATATTCGAGCGTCAGACAAGGAAGCGTTCCTTGAACGACAACCCTAATTTACTAACCGTAAATGAGTTGACGGGCAAGGTGCGATAACGAAGTATCACGCCAAATAGCACGCTCGAAAGGAAGCCAATGGGACAAGAAGTTAGAGAACCCAAACAAGAAAGATCCATCGAAAAGAAAAATCGAATCGTCCAAGCGGGATTCGAACTCTTTTCGCAAGTGGGATACTACAACACCAACACTGCCGAAATCGCAAAACGCGCAGGCGTTTCGACGGGCATAGTTTACGGATATTTCAAGGATAAAAGAGATATCCTTTTGGACGTTTTGGAAATTTACGTCAAAGAGGCGTTCGCACCCGTTTTGGATATGATAAACAACCTCACCGCCCCCGTGAATTTCGAGGGTACGATAGGGCACGTGCTTGACAGCGCGATAAACATTCACAAAAAGTACGCCAACATCCACGAGGCACTTCACTCTTTGTCGCATAGCGACGAGGCGGTCAACAACAAGTTTATATCCCTCGAGGACGAAATCACGCTTGCCATCGCCAACAAGTTGGCAGACCTCGGCGTGAAAAAAGAGAATTTGACCGAGCGTATCCACTTTGCAATGGATATCGTCCAATCCTTCTCTCACGAGTACGTCTACGACCACCACACCTACATAGACTACGACGAAATGCGCAAAATCGTGCAAAACACGCTCGTCGCGCTTTTTGAGGAATAATGACACCGTTTTCGCAAAGGTCGCTCGACTTTTTGTATTTTAATCACAAATACAATTCCAAACTTTGGTATCAGGAACACAAAGAGGACTTCAAACAGTACCTCTCCGTTCCTTTCCGCGATCTTGTGACCGCAATGTCGCCGCGTATGCTCGAAATCGACGAGCAAATGATAACCGAGCCCAAAAGTATCGTGTCGAGGCTCTACAAGGATTTGCGATTCGCAAAGGATAAAACCAGCCTTTATCGCGACCATATGTGGCTCACGTTTATGCGCGGCACGAACGCTATGTGCGGGCTGCCCGGCTACTTCTTTGAAATATCCCCCTACAACTTCCGCTACGGTTGCGGCTACTATATGGCGGACGCAAAAAGTATGGCGAGTTTGCGCAATTTGATTCTGTCCAACGCCCCCGTTTTCCAAAAAGCGAAAGAATGCTTTGAAAATCAATCGATATTTTCCCTCGTGGGCGAAACTTACAAAAAGCCGCGCTATGCGGACTATACCGAAGATTTGAGCAAATGGCTTGAAAAGAAAGACATTTGTTTCATCGCCAACTCGACGGACATCGACCTTCTTTTCTCGCCAAACCTCGCAGACGTACTGTGCGACAGATTCGAGACGATAAAACCGCTTTACGACTTGATGATGACGGCGGAATCTTTGGCGGAACGATAACTAAACATCGGCGCGATAACGAAACAAACCGCAAAACGAACGCTTTACACATTGAAAAACGCACGATAAACGTGCGTTTTTGCTTTTTAATTCGGATTATAATTGACGTGTTATTATCGATTCTCTTTCGCTCGCAAACGAATTTGCGCGCGTATTTTCAAGCAATCGTAAAACCGCTCGCGCAATGAAGTCCAAATATTCCTTGCTCGAAGCCATAATATCAACTTAATTATTCGTATTTTTTCGTCAAAAACTCCTGCGCGCTTTTCAGTATGCGCTTTGTGTTGTCAAACGTCAAAAGTTCGAGTGCTTCCTCGTACGGCACGATTTTGTACGTCATATTCTCGAATCCGTCATTGTGGCAAGGCTGTTGCGTGCCGAAATCGCCGAGAAAAAACACGACGGTTTTCTCGTTGCCGTTTTTGAGCGTATATTCTATCGTTTTGCGAAATCCGTTGACGATTTTGGGTTTTACCGACGTTTCTTCCCACGTTTCGCGGATTGCGGTTTGCCTTTCGCTCTCGCCGCCCTCAACGTGACCTTTTGCAAATCCGTACACTCCGTAGTCGGTTTGCGTAATCAAATATTTTATGCCGCCGTATGCCCTCGTAAACGTCACCGTTCCGCAAGATTTTTCTCTCATATTACCTCACAAAATAACGTGCAAATTGCGAATATCCGCATTTTTTATTCGTTTTTGGATTGCGTACCCGAACGGTTCGAGATAGTTTCCTTCGATTTTCAACTCGAACTGCTCATTCATCTCTTTTGCAAACGCGCCGCAAACGTCCTCGACAATCTCTCTTTTCACCCTCTTGCCGCTCTCGTCGTTGTCCGCCGTGAGCAGAAATTCGAGAGTGTCGGCAAGCGAGCCGAATTTGACGAGCGAGCGCATTTGTCTTATCGCCCACTTGTAGTACGGCATATGCCTTTTTTCAAGCAAGAACGCAAGTTCGCAAGCGGACTTGACAAACTCGCCGAGCGCGAGCATAGCCGCCCCGTCCTCGCCGTGTTTTATGCACCGAGCGTAGTTATACTGCCCCGACTGCGCCGCCCTCAAAGCGCACGAACCGATTTTCTTGATTCGCACGTCTTCGGGCATACCGTGCAAAATCTCGTTGCGGATTTTGGTAAACTCGCCCAAGTCGTCGCGGAACACTTCACCGTTGGTTGCTTCGGCAAAAAAGAACGAGTCGGTATACAGCCACTCTTGCCAATCTATCGGCGCACCGTCCGAGCCGGTGTATCTTCTGTAGAAATCGTCTATCGTAAACACGCCCTTGAAAGCCGAACTTTCAACGCTTGCGCGAGCGTTGTCAACGCCGTTTTTCAGCGCATATTCCTCTTTAAGTTTATCATATGCACGCATTAGATAAAACCCGATTTTTTCCTCGTCATCTTTGGTAAGCCAAAGGCAGAATCCCGTTTCAAAATCGTGGTCGCGCGAGGTTTTGTCGTCGAATCCGAAACATTCCGAGCCGTGTCCGACAAGCCCGACCGCAATGCGATTTTCAAAGTCGCCAAAATTGCGGCTTATCATTTCCGCACCCGCTTCTTCATAAAACTTTCTTGCTTCTTCAAGTCCTTTCATATTCAAAATCGACGTTTTATCTATCGATATACACTTGATAAAACTTATTTTCTGTTATTTTCGTAGATTTGTTTCGCTCTGTTCTCGAGTTCCGCTTTTTGAATGAAATATCCGAAAAACTCAAAAGACGGCGCGCACTTCGAGCATACGAACGCATAGTTTCCGTCACGAACAAGCGACTTGTCATCAAGGCACTCGTATGCAAGGTTCAAAAGGTTTTCCACTTCCTCGTCGCAGGTTTCGCCCTTGCTTTGCGCCTCGCTAAACGCAAGGTGCGCAAGATTGACATAGGACACCGCAAGTTCGCAAAAACCGCCTTTGTTTTTGAGCAAGTCTATTGCCTTTCGATAGTACGCCCTGCCCTCTGAAAATCTTTGCAAATCGCAAAGCGCGGTGGCGTAATTGTTGTACAGTCCCGCAAGGCGATAGTCGTCTTTTTCAAGCGATTTTTCGTACCGCTCTTTTGCAATCTCGTAGTACTTTATCGCTTCTTTCGCCTTTCCGAACGCTTTCATAGTCGTGGCGCAATTAAGATAAATCGTCGCGTCGCCAACGCTCGAACAAGTGCCGCTACACGCCAAAATCGCAAGTGCTTCGTCCACGGCGGCGAGTCCTTTTTCTTTGTCGCCGAGTTTGCGGTAAAGCCCGATTTGCTCACTTAGCACTTCCAAAAGTCCTTTGGTATCGTTCAAGACTTTTGCTTCTTTTTCCCAGTATTCGAGAACGCGCTTTGCGCCTTGCAAATCGTCTTTTTCAAACATTTCGTCGATTTTGTCAATCACTCGCACGATAGGAATCGTGCCGATAGGTTCTTTTGAACAACTGCATTTTTCCTGCATATTCTGCCTCACTCGTTTTGGTAAAAATATCATATCACAAAATCGCATTTTAGCAAAGAGGGAAACGAAAATACTTTGCTGATTATGCACGCCTTTATTTTCTTTGCCGCATTGCGTTTTACCGAATTTTCGTTTCGAGTTTTTTGCAATTTGCCGTATACGGTTTACATATTTTCCACCGCGCGCTTTTCTTTTACCGCAGCATACGGTTTCAACGACTGCCACCGCTCGTTTTTCTTAACTGCGCTATGCGCTTTTCTTTGTTGCCGTCGTTGGTTTTTAATGGAATTTTAATAATACAAAATCCGCATATTGTCGATTTTCGCGTCGGCTTTTGTCGAAAACGCATATTGAAATGAATTAATTATGTATTGTATAATAAATTTATCTTATTCGAGGGGGAAGTTTATGGGAAAACTTCAAAAACTTATCGACAACAAGGCGCAAAGCGCGAAGTTTATGTGCGACGAAATCGCGCATATTTGCAACGATATGCCAAAGCGCGATCCCGGCAGCGAGGGCGAAAAAATGGCGTGCGAATATATGGCGGACTACCTCAAACACGACTGCGGTTGCGAAAGGTCCGACGTCGAATCTTTCACCGAACACCCCAACGCGTTTTTCGGCTGGATTTACTTCACTATAACCTTCGTGCTTGCGGGTATGGCACTGTTCTTCTTCCTTCCCGTTCTCGGAGCGGTGCTTACGGGCTTGGGATTTGCGATTTTGTTCATTCAATTCGGTCTTTACAAAAAACTCGTTGACAAGTGCTTCCCCAAAAAGACGGGACACAGCGTTACCGCCATCAAGAAATGCACGGGCGAAGTGAAAGGCAGAGTGTTTTTCAACGGACACCCCGACGCGGTTTGGAACTGGCCCGTCAACAACAAATTCGGCGGTACGGCACACGTTGCGCACCTCGTGACGAGCGTTGTGAGCGGACTCGTAGTGCTCGGATTGAACATCGCGGCGGCAGTCGCAACAAAATGCCAACCAGTAATCGACTACACCGTCGCAGGTTACGTCGCGCTTTACGGTCCGGTGCTTTTCTGGATGGGCATTGCGATTTTGATTATGGTCCCCTGCCTCGTCGGTATGTACTTTATGTGGGATGAAAACACCATCACGGACGGCGCAAACGACAACCTCACCGGTTGCTATATGGGCATTGCGATTCTCAAAGCAATGAAAGATCAAGGCATCGAGCTCGAACACACGGAAGTCGGAGTAATCATTTCGGGAAGCGAGGAAGCGGGACTTCGCGGCGCAATGGCTTGGTGTCAAGCGCACAAAGGCGAATTTGACGACGTTCCCACTTGGATTTATTCCTACGACACCATACACGAAAGCCGTTTTCTCGGCGTAAACTATCGCGACCTCAACGGCACGGTGAAATCGGACAAGGAAGTGAGCGACTCCTTCATAACCGCCGCAAACGAACTCGGCATCAAATGCAGCAAGACGTGGGTCCCCCCGTTCGGCGGCGCAACGGACAACGCGGCGTTCAACAAAGCGGGATTCCGCTCGACGGGTATCACCGCTCTCGACCACAATCTTCAAGACTACTATCACACGATGCGCGACACGGCGGACAATCTCAACCCCGAATGTCTTGCCGACTGCTATGCGATTTCCGTCAAATGCCTTGAAAACTTTGACCGCGACATCGCAAAATAACGTCTGAATATCGAAAAAAACGCTGTAAAAAAGCACTAAAAAACAGCGAAAAATAATCAAAAAAATCAACGAAAAGTAAGTGAAAAACCAACTTATTCATTCAAAAAATCCTTCCGCATTTTCGGAAGGATTTTTTTTTCGCGGTTTTCTTTTCCGCTATTTTTACGCAACGTTATTTTTTTTGCCGCTTCGTTTAATTATGTCGGATTCGCTTTGCCTCGTTTCGTCCGATTCTTGTTGCGTTACGTCGGATTTGTTTTCGGTCACGTTCGATTCGCTTTCGGTCACGCTCGATTCGTTTTCGGTCACGCTCGATTTGTTTTCGGCTCTTTCGTATTCTTCTTCGAACACGACTTCCCTCTTGTATTCGTCCTCGTCCTCTTTTGCGATTTGCGAATCGACGTTGCCGCTCGGCTCGGTTTCGACTGCGGATAAGAGTTTAGGCTTCTCACGCTTGTAGACTATCGCCATAATCACGCCGTCAACGATGATGTTCAGCACCCAACTTATAGGCCAACTCAAATATAGCATTTCGGGCGTATTGACCACTTTGCACGCGGTGTAAATCCACACGATACGGAACACGCATATGCAGAAGAAGTTGGCAACCATCGGCGTGAACGAGTAGCCCATACCGCGCATACAACCGACAAGCACCTCGACGATACCGCAAACGAAGTATATGGGCAAAATGATTTTCATTCTCGCGCAAGCGTAGCCGATAACTTCGGGATCGGACGTGTATAGCCTTGCGATATACTGCCCTGCCGTGAGCAGAACGAGCGTCCAAAAAAGGCTTATCACGAGAATCATTATCGACGCTTCAATCACGGATTTTTTGATACGTTTGGGCTTTTTCGCGCCGTAGTTTTGCCCCACGAACGTAACCGTTGCGTTGGACACGGCGTTCATAGACGTGTACACGAAGCCTTCGAGGTTGCTTCCAGTCGAACTGCCTGCGACAAGCGAATAGCCGAAAGTGTTGAGATTCGTTTGAATCAGCACATTTGCGACAGAGAAAAACGAATTGAGTATGCCGCTCGGCAAACCGACTTTGAGTATCTGCAACAACTCGTCCTTGTGAAAGCGCAGTTTTTTAAGCACGAGTTTGCAATATCCGTCCTCTTTCAAGAGGGTTATAACGAGCATAATGCAGGACAAATACTGGCTTACGATAGTCGCAATGGCAACGCCCTCGACGTCGAGTTTTGCCACGATAACGAATATGAGGTTGAGCGCAACATTGACGATACCCGCAACCGTGAGGTATATAAGCGGACGTTTCGTATCGCCTTTTGCACGAAGAATGGACGCGCCGAAATTGTACAGCACGTTTGCGGGCGTGCCGATAAAATAAATAAACAAATAGTCCGTGGCCTTGTCCAAAATCGCGGGGTCGGTTTTCATCCAAACGAGGAAATATCTTGCGCAAAAAACGCCGATAAGCCCAACGACCGTACCGCTTATGAGAGACAAAAGCACCGACGTATGCACGGTGTTTTGCGCGCGCTTTTCGTCACGAGAGCCTATCGCCTGACTCATAACCACATTCGTGCCGATAGACAAACCTATGACGACGTTGATTATGAGGTTAATAAGCGCAACGTTTGACGAAACCGCCGCAAGCGATTGCGTGCTCGTTTCGGAAAACTGACCGATAACTATCAAATCCGCCGCATTGAACAGCAGTTGCAAAATACCCGAAAACGCAAGCGGAAGGGACACCGCAATGAGCTTTTTGAGCAGCGGCCCGCTTGTCATATCCATATCTTTGGCGACGGCTTGATGGTGAAAATGAAGTGGTTTCATATTTTATCCGTTGTGATAAAGCGTGTATTTCTCAACAAATTCCCTCTTGTTTGAGAGATTATTTTATCACTTCCGCCGCCAAAGTCAAACGGAAACGCACCATATCCGTTATTAAAATAATGGAAATATCGTTTTCATATCAACGCGATTTTCAAAATGCACTAATGTTACTATGAAAATTGAGTATACTTCGTTGAATATTGATTTCTTTACTTAATTTATGATATACTAGATATATCATAAAATTCGATTTGCGTTACTAACGCTTCTCCGCCGAAAATCCGCATCAAAAAACACCGCAAAAACGACAAGTCCCGACTTCGATTTGAAGTCGGGACTTTATCTTTGAGTTAAATTGCATTATTTTGCGGCTTTTTGTGCTGTAAAACGGTCAAGTTTGTTTTTTTCCAGTTTCAAATACACCCATTTGATCGGCGGGCAGATTGCAAACAGGAATTGCGCGAACGTGAAGAGTTTGGACGGATTGACAAATTTGCGTTTATGCTCCAAACCTCTCACCATACATTTGGCAACGTGTTGAGGTTTTTGCACGGGGAACGGCCGCTCGCGAATGACTTTGCCATCTTGACCTTCCACCGCTTTTTTGAAGAAGCCCGTGTCGGTGGCTATCGGATAGAGGCAAGTGAGGGCAACGTTTTTGGGAAGTTCGTAGCGCAAACCTTGTTGGAAGCCTTGCATTGCAAACTTGCTTGCGCTGTACAGCGTGTAGCCGGGCATTGCGAGTTTGCCGATTGCCGAAACGGTGATTGCCATTTGACCTTGCTTGCCGCCGAGATATTCGACGTATTTTTGGTATGTATAGATGGGCGAATACACATTGACCTTGAAGATGTCTTCGATGCGTTCCCAGTTGACGTAGTTCATCGTTTCGTAGTACGGGAAGCCGGCGTTTGCAAAGAAGATGTCGATCGAGCCGAGTTTTTCGGTTGCGGTCGCAAAGATGGAATCGACGTTTTCTTTGGTGGACACGTCGCACACCATCGGGAACACGTTTTTGAGGTTAAGAGCCTCGATTCTGTCGGTGCGCAAGTCAACCGCCAAAATTTTATTGCTGCCGTTTGCGAGCAATTTGAGCGTTTCAAGACCTATACCGCTGTTCGAACCGGTGATGACGATGGTTTTGCCGTTTATCATAATTTTCTCCTTTCAATCTCGCAAATTTATGCGGATTTTGATTAATTTATTTACTTATAGTATATTATCACGAAAAAGCGTGATTTAACGATTTATTGTGAGTGATTGTTATATTTGGATAAAATTTGATTAAAAGTTTCGTTTGCGCGGGCTTGCAGAGCGGAAAGAGAGCGGGAATTGTCAATAACAATCGTGGCTTTTGCCCTCAACACGGCGGACGGAACTTGCGAGCGTATGCGCGAAACCGCTTGTTTTACGCTCATTCCTCTGCCCTTTTTCAAGCGCGAAATACGTTTGAAAAGAGGCGCTCTGATGTATACGATTTCGTCAAACGCCTCGTCGCCGCCCTCTATGAAAAGCGGAAGTTCGACAACAAGCGGACTTTCTTTACATTCCGATATAGCCCGCATAATTTCGGGGTGTGCGAGCGCGTTGAGTTTTTTGCGCTCGCCACGGTCGGAAAACACGATTTTTGCGAGTGCGCCTTTATCGACTACGCCGTTTGAAACGACGCTTGGAAACAATGTCGCGATTTTTTGGATATACGACGGTGTTTTGAGCAATTCGGCATTGATTTCGTCTGCGCTGAGGCAGAAAAATCCCCTTTCCTTTGCGATTTTCATAACCTCGCTTTTGCCCGAGCCTATTCCGCCGATAACCGCGATTCTCATTTGAGTTCACCCCAGTTCGTCGCACTCGTGGCTTCGGCAACGAGTGGCACGGAAAGCCTTATTGCGTGTCCCATTTCGTACGACAGAATCTTTTTTACTTCTTCTTCCTCATCCTTTGCCGCGTCGATAATCAACTCGTCGTGGATTTGAAGAATCATTTTGGATTTCATATTTTCAAGACGTTTTTCAACGTTTATCATAGCGATTTTGATGATGTCGGCAGCCGAGCCTTGAAGCGGCGTATTCATCGCCATACGCTCTGCTGCGGAACGCACCATATAGTTTGACGCTTTGAGGTCGGGAAGATTGCGGCGTCTGCCGAGCATAGTGAGCGAATAACCCCTTTCGCGTGCGTCCTCGACGTTCTTGTCCATAAAGGCGCGAACCTTCGGGTGCATCGTGAAATAGTTGGCGATAAACTCTTTTGCCATATATTGCGGAATTGACAAGTTTTCCGCAAGACCGAAACCGCTTATACCGTAAATTATGCCGAAATTGACCGCCTTTGCGTCACGTCTTTGCGCCGGTGTAACTTTGCCGACCGGTATGCCGAGAATTTGCGAAGCGGTGATTGCGTGTATATCTTCGTCCTTGTTGAATGCCTCGATAAGTTGCTCGTCGCCACTCATATGAGCAAGAAGTCTAAGTTCGATTTGCGAATAGTCCGCACTCACGAGCACGCAGTTTTCGCTCGGCACGAACGCGCTCTTGATGTCCTTTGCCTCGTCGCTTCTCGCAGGTATGTTCTGAAGATTCGGATTGGTCGATGACAGTCTGCCCGTCTGGGTTATGCACTGATTGAACTCGGTGTGAATCTTGCCTCTGTTGATAAGCGGTTGAAGTCCGACAACGTACGTCGATTGAAGTTTTGCGTAGTGGCGGTATTCGAGCACTGCGTTGACTATGGGATGTTTGCTTGCAAGGTTTGAAAGCACGTCCTCGCTTACGGAATAACCCGTCTTCGTTTTTTTGCCGTGCGGCAAGCCGAGTTTGTCGAAAAGTATGTCGCCCAGTTGCTTTGGCGAGGCGATGTTGAAAGTTTCGCCGGCAAGCGCGTAAATCTCTTTGGTCAAACTCTCGATGAGTTGTCCGTATTTGCTTTCAAGCGTTTTCAAAACGTCTGCCGAAACGCAAACGCCTCTTTCTTCCATATTGCGCAAAACTACGCAAAGTGGCTGTTCAACGTCGAAAAACAGACTATTAAGTCCTTGTTGCGCCAACTGCTCGCGCAAATTCTCGCTTTCCGCAAACAGTTCCGCCGCACCGGTTTCGTAGCCGTCCGCGCCCAAAACCTGCTCTATATTTTTTATCGGCGCACTGCCTCTTGCAAGGTGTGCGGCAATCATAACGTCGAAGAATTTGTCTTGCTCGAAGCCGTACGTCTTGCTCATAGATTTATAGTCGTAGCATACGAGTTCCTTGCCTGCCGCCGCCTTTTTAAGTGCGGCAAGCGCGTCGTCGAATCCTATGCCTTCGCTGAACAAATCTTCAACGCAACTTATCGTATACTCGGTTTTGTCGTCAACGGCAAACGATATGTCTTTGCCTATAAGTATTGCGATTGTGTCGCCCTTGGCGGCGTTTTCTATCTCCCTCTCGGTTTTGAGAACAACGGTGGTTTTTTCGATATTTTTCTTTGCGGGCGTTGTCTGTTCCGCGCCGTCGAAAACCATACGGTTTGCAAGCGACGAGATTTCGAGTTCGGCAAGTTTTTGCTTGACTTCCCCCGAATAAACGGGCGTGAACGCAATTTCGTCGAGCGTACACTCGACAGGCACGTGACAGTTTATGGTTACGAGTTCTTTGCTGAGCAAAGCGAGGTCCTTGTTGTTTGCGACGTTTTGTCCGAGTTTGCCGGGAATTTGCTCGGCGTTTGCCAAAATGTTTTCGAGCGAGCCGTATTTGTCGAGCAGCTGTTTTGCCGTCTTTTCGCCCACGCTCGGAATACCGGGGACGTTGTCCGACGCATCGCCGCGAAGTGCCTTGTAGTCTATGAATTGTTCTACCGTGAATCCGTCTTCGAGCAGTCTTTCGACGTCGTACACTTCGATGTCGCTTACGCCCTTCTTCGTCCAAAAAATCTTCGTCGTAGGACTTACGAGTTGAAAACTGTCGCGGTCGCCCGTGACGATTATGCACTCGTCGTCAAAACGCTTGGACAGCGTGCCGAGAATGTCGTCGCCCTCATAGCCTTGTTTGCTCACGATTTTGATACCCATTGCGGTTATGAGATCTTTTAGCGGTTCGACTTGTTGGCGCAGTTCCTCGTCCATAGGCTTTCTGGTCGCCTTGTATTCCTTGTACATTTCGTGGCGGAACGTCGGACCGTGCAGGTCGAAAGCCGCCGCTATATGCGTGGGTTTTTGCTCTTTGATTATCTTCAAAAGTATGCTCAAAAAGCCGTATATCGCGCCCGTGTACAAACCCTTCGAGGATTTGAGGTTGGGAAGCGCGTGATATGCGCGGTGCATTAGAGAGTTCGAATCCAAAAGCAATATCTTGTTTTGCGACATATTTCACCTATATTTTATCTTTGCCAAATCCTTTTAGATTAAGACGATTTCAGCCAAGCAAAAACTCGGAAAGACCGTTTTGCATCAGTTCTTTCGTATCGTCGTAGCCCATCTGCATATATGCGCGGATACGAGTTTTCGAAAACGCCATCGCAGGTCCGAGATCTTCTTTCGGGATAATATAAAAGAGATTCGGATTGCCCTCGACTTTGCGCTTGGGTTGCTTGCTTTCGACGTTCGTGCGAATCACGAGTATTTTGTCGTAGCCGTGCCTCGTGAGCAGATTTACGGGCATATTGTCGTAAACGCCGCCGTCAATGTATTTTTTCTCGTCTATTACTTTGGGCGGAAAAATCGGGAACGTTGCGGAAGCGATGATATAATCCACGAGTTTTCCCTCGTCTATTTCGCTCATCATCTTTTCAAAGGGTTGCATATCGCTGATGTTGAAAGCGACAAGTCCGTAATCCTTGCCCGAAGCGCGAATGTCGTCTTCGTTCACTATCGTTTCAAAAAACTTTTGCGATTTTTGATAGGAAGATTCGAGCATTTTGAAAGTATTGAGTTTTTTTTCCGCCAGTATTCTCAAAATTGCGGGGCGCAAATCCAAGCCGTTCAATTCGGCGAGTTCCTCGTCGCTCAAATCGAATACGGTGTTGGTTCTAATTTCGTTCCACACGTCGAACAGTTTGGAATAGCCGCCTTCGAGATATATCGCGCCGTTTATCGCGCCTATGGACGTACCCGCAACGCCGTCGAAGTCAACCATAAGTTCTCTAATCGCCATAAGTGCGCCGATTTGATATGCGCCTTTTACACCGCCGCCTTCGAGAACCAAACCTAACTTTTGCCTTTCTTTGCTCATTTGTAACCCTAAAATAAGTATTATTTTAGATAATTGTATCATTGAAAGGGCTATTTGTAAAGAACGAAGAACGGCAAAGAAAAAATATAACTTGCCGTTCATTACAAGAGTTGTTCTTCCTCTACAAGAGTTTGACGGCGCGTACTTTAATTAAAACTTCCCCCTTCCTCACGTGTTTGGACTTCGGCGTTTGCGAGGCAATCCGCCTCGTTCGCTTTGGCTACAACACATTCACAGGATGTGTTGTTTAACGCGTCGCGCCCATACCGCCTCAAATTTTTCCGTTTGCGCACAAAGTGCGCTTCACCAAGCAGATAATTTTGCGAAACTGTGGCTTGAATTTTTATCCGTGTCTAAACTGATAGCACAAATTTTTTGCGCGGTTAGTGATTGCGAGAACAAGTGCGGCTTTTGGCAATCGCCCCAAAAGTGTTCATTTCTATTTAGGGGATTCCCACGCTACGCTCTGAATGAC
>URIX01000021.1 GCA_900547975.1 uncultured Eubacteriales bacterium
CAGCTTCGCACCCAAACGGCGCAGTCGCTTGTACTACACATCAAGCTCGGCGCTCGCTTTCGAGCCGCTTTGCGGCTCGTGTTCCGTCTGCAAATTAGCACATACCGTTTATAAGTACGCTTTGAATGAGTGCGTATTTGTCCGCTTACGTGCGCAGCACGCCCTCACCAAGCAAGCACTCGCACGGAATTGCGGTTTGAGTTTTTATCCGTCTTATTTTGAGAGTAAAGAGGGCTTGCGCGGTAGTAGCGCAATAAATCTATCAAGGCAAATGCTTATACGCAAACTTGCGTGTCAGCATTGCCTTGAAAACGATTTTCGCGCTGACGCCGCTATGCGCTCAATAGCACGCTCAAACTATTTTCTGCTGATTATTGCACCGCTCGTCGGGTCAATCAACATCGCCCAATAATCCACCCCGTCACCGATGAAAGATACATAATAATAGTAACTTTCGCGGTCGGCGGTGATGAGTTTGACGTAAATTTCGCGTTCGGCTTTGCCTTCGGCGTACTCTTGGTTGATTTTGTCTTTGAGAGACTCTTTGGCTATGTTGACGACGTCGCTTGCCGACAGTTTGCCGTCAAGCACGGAATTGAGTTCGATGTCGGACGAGGCTTCGCCTGCCGTGACCGTTATGGTCTTGGGGACGAAATCGAGTGCGATAGATGTCACAAATTCGCCGCTCGACGAACATTTTATCTCACCCGAAACCGTTTTGTCGTCGGCGGAAATGACGTAGGAAACAGCCGTGTAATCGTTGGTTTTGAGAGGAACGATTATGAGTTCGGTAAATTCGCAAACGTCCTTTGCCACGCCGTCGGCAATGAAGTTCTTTTCGCGTCTTCCCTTTTCGATACTGACGGCAAAAAGGTCGCTCTCGCCCGCATAGTACTGCTCGGTGAGTCGGGATATATTGTCTTTTTGCTCGTCGTTCGTTTTTTTGTTGCACGCGCAAAGCACGACGAACGAAAGCGACAAGCACAAAATTGCAACCAAAATCAAGCAAATTTTTCTTTTCATACGCAAAATATATTGCCTTGAATCTGAAAATATGCAAAAAAATCGTACATTTTGCCTTTCATCGACGCTTTTTTTCTTGAATAATGAACATTTTATGTTATAATTGATTATATATACCGAGAAAGGCGCGCGTGCGCATAAGGGGAACTATGTCGGAAAAGCCCGAAAACAACGTCTATATGCCGTCAGAAATTATTGAAAACGAGCAAGGTGAACAAGCCTTAGAGGAAAAGTTTGTCACCGACCCTCAAAAAGGACTCGGACAAAAAGACGTGGAAAATCGAATCGCCGAAGGAAAAGTGAACGGCGACACAAATATTAAGACGAAAAGCGTCGCGCAGATTTTGCGTGAAAACATCGTCACGTTTTTCAATTTCGTATTTATCGCACTCGCGTTGCTTATTTTCTTTTTTGTGGACTCAGGCGAAAGTTTGGTTTCGATTTTCGGCAACTTCGGCTTTATGTTGCTCATCATTTTCAATGCGCTCGTAGGCATATTCCAAGAGATGAGAGCAAAGCGGACGATTGACAAATTGTCGCTCATATCCGCCCCCAAAGCAATCGTGATTCGCGACGGCGAGGAACAAGAGATTGCCGTCAAAGACATCGTACTCGACGATTTGACGGTTTTGTCGACGGGAAGTCAGATTTGCGCGGACGCCGTAGTCGTGGAAGGTGCCATCGAAGTCAACGAAAGTTTGATTACGGGCGAACCCGACGCAATCCTCAAAAACCCCGGAGACGAGATTATGTCGGGCAGTTTCGTCGTATCGGGCTCTGCAAAAGCGCAGGTCGAACATGTCGGACTCGACAATTTCGCAACCAAAATCAGTTCGGGCGCAAAGTATTTCAAGAAACCCAACAGCGAGATATGGCGTTCGCTTATGCTCATAGTCAAGGTTATGGCGAGCATAATCGTGCCGCTCGGCATAATGCTGTTCTGCGTTAAATATTTCGTGCAAAAAAATCCCGACGACGCCGAAAAGATTATAACCACCCTGCTCGGCTACAAGATAAGTTCGCACCTTTCATCGACGGTTCTGGGCACGATAGCAACGGTCATAGGTATGATTCCGTCGGGACTCGTCGCGCTTTCATCGACGGTATTTTGCGTGAGCGTTATGAGGCTTTCTCGGCACAAAACCCTTGCGCAAGACCTCTATTGCGTCGAAACGCTCGCAAGAGTCGACGTGCTTTGTCTCGACAAGACGGGGACTATCACCGAAGGCACGATGGAAGTCAACGAATTGCAACCTGCAAAAGGCAAAGACGCAAACGGCATAAAACAAATCATAAAGAACGTCACGAGCGCGCTCGACGACGACAACGCGACGATAAACGCGCTTCGCTCCTACGTCGAGGACTTGAAAAGCGTGGGCGAAGTGGAACAAACCGTGCCGTTTTCCTCTCAACGCAAGTGGAGCGGCGCAAGAATAGACGGCGTTTCCTATGTCATAGGCGCACCCGAATTCGTGTTCAAAAAGCGCACCAAAGCAATGGAAAACACTATGTCGGAAATGGCACAAAAGGGATTTAGAGTTATGGTTATCGCGTCCTCGAAAAACAAATTCGGCGACGGCACTCTGCCAAAAACTCTCGCTTTTGAAAGTTTCGTGTTCATAACCGACAAAATAAGAAAAGAAGCACCCGACACGTTGCGTTTCTTCAAGCAGGAAGGCGTAACCGTAAAGATAATTTCGGGCGACAATCCGCAGACCGTAAGAGCGGTCGCTATGCGCGCGGGATTGGAAGATTGCGACAACATCGTGGATATGTCCACGTTGAGCACCGAGCAGGAAGTGTACGAAGCGGCAACCAAATACACTATATTCGGGCGCGTTCTTCCCGACCAAAAACTTATGCTCGTCAAGGCACTCAAAAAGGCAGGTCACACCGTCGCGATGACGGGCGACGGCGTAAACGACGTGCTTGCGCTCAAAGAAGCGGACTGCTCGGTGGCAATGGCTTCGGGTTCTGACGCGGCAAAGAACGTAAGTTCGCTTGTGCTTTTGGACAGCAATTTCTCGTCTATGCCGAGAGTGGTTGCCGAAGGCAGACGCTCGATAAACAACCTCGAACGTTCCGCCGCCCTCTACATTATGAAAACCATATACAACACGTTGCTCGCGCTGTTGTTTATGCTCGTCGTCGACCCCCTTCCCTTCACGCCGCAGAACCTCACCATTATGGGCGCGGTTACGATAGGTATGCCGTCGGTGGTGCTTGCGCTCGAACCGAATACGGACAGAGTGACGGGCAGGTTCTTGCCCAAAGTGCTTTCAAACGCCGTCCCTGGCGGAATCACCGTTCTGCTCGGCGCGATAGCGGTCATAATCTGCAACAGATTCTTCCTCACCGACATCACGGCGGAACAGTCGCAAACGGTGTTTATATGGATTATCACTTTCGTGGGATTCCTTCTTTTGTTCAAGGTGTCCTTGCCCACCAAACTTTCGAGTTGGTCGGCGTTTTTCGGAATCAGCGAGTTTATGAAGGAGTTGGAAGCGGAAAAGGCTCGTGCGGAAAAAGCGGAAGCGGCTCGCGTATACGACGATTTCGACGAGAACGAAAAACGCGATTCTTTGAGAAACGGCGTGGTTATGAAAGTTCTCGAATCGGACAACGAAAAGGACGGCAAACAACGCAACAAACCGAAAAAAGAGCGCAAAAAGCATAAGTTCGACAAATCGAAATGGCTCATTTTGCTCAACTTGTTCACCTACGTTCTTATGGTGTTCATATTCGTGGGAATCTACTTCCTCTCTATCAATATCGAGATAAACGGCAAGACTATCGACATCGTTGCGCTGCTTCGCACTTTCTTCCGCCTTGACAATCACGTCAACTGGGAAATGGGCAAAGCAATGCTTGCAATCGGTGCCATTGTAACCGTCGCATACATCGGATTCGTTGCGATGATGAACCAAATCAAACTCGAACACGGCGAGGCAATCGAAAAGAAATTCGAGCGAATCGACGCAAAGGCGAGAGCAAAGGATTCCAAACTTCAAAAAGACAAGGTTAAAAAACCGAAAATCGCAAAAGCGAAAAAAATATCCGAGAAACGAAAAGAAGTCAAATAAACTCTGACGCTTTACAAGGTGAATTATGAAACGCAACAATATGTGCCCGTTTTGCTACATCAAAAGCCTTTTCCAAAAGAAAAAGCCTACGAGCGTAAATCCCGAACTTGACGACTACGACAACGGCGTCGCTCTTACTCCCCCTATGGGTTGGTCTAGTTGGAATACGTTCAGAAACCGCATTAACGAAAAACTCATTCTCGACACCGCAAAAGCGATGAAAGACAACGGCCTTATCGAGGCGGGATACAAGTATATCAATCTCGACGACTGCTGGCAATCCTCGTTGCGCGACGAAAACGGCGAACTCGTCGGAGATTACGAAACTTTCCCGAGCGGAATTGCAAATCTTACAAAACAAGTCAACGCAATGGGCTTGAAACTGGGTGCGTACACCTCGAACGGCACTCTCACCTGCGAGGATTTGCCGGCGAGCCTCGGCAGAGAGCAATACGACGCCTACACCCTCGCAAAATGGGGCGTCGAGTACTTCAAGTATGACTATTGCCACCATATCCCCATCTCTCGCTACGCGCCGCTCGTCTATTCTATCAGCGTTTCGCAATTCGACTCGCACCCTATGGAATATTCCGTACACAACGCCGTTCTTTCGGGGCTTGCGAGATTTATGACGGACACCAAACTTCCGAGCGGCAGTTACGTTTCGGGTCTCGACGCAAATCAAGGCAGAATCACCTACAACAACGTCGAGGTTGACGAAGACGGCAAATACGTGCTCACGATAAACATCAAAAAGAAAGGCTCGTACGAAAAGTATCTCATCGCCAAAATCAACGACGGCGAGGAATACGAGATTCTTTTCCCGCCGCAAAAGCACTTCAACCTCACCGCAAGATTCCAAGTCATCGTAAACCTCAAAGCGGGCAAAAACAAAATCGAACTGTTCAACCCCGTAACGAGCAACGCCGACAGCGAAATGTATCAATATCGCCGTATGGGCAAGGCACTCAAAGACGCTACGGCAAGGGTTGCGAAAGAGCGCAAACAAGCGGAAAAACCCATCGTATTTTCAATTTGCGAATGGGGTTGGGGCAAGCCGTACAACTGGGGCGCGAAAGCGGGCAACCTCTGGCGCACTACCCCCGATATTCGCCCGTGGTGGATTTGGATTAAAATCATCTACGAACACACTGTCAAACTCTATAAGTACGCAAGCAAGGGTCACTACAACGACCCCGATATGCTCGAAGTGGGCAACGGCAAACTCACCTACAATCAGAACGTATCGCACTTCTCTCTTTGGTGTATGATGAACGCGCCGCTCATTCTCGGCAACGACTTGCGCAATATGAGCGAGCAAGTCAAGAGCATCGTCACCAACAGAAATATGATTGCAATCAACCAAGACTCCCTCGCAAAGCAAGCCAAACGCGTCAAAAAAGGCGGCGTGGACGTGCTTGCAAAGCCCCTTGCTGACGGCTCGGTTGCGGTGTGCTTCTTCAATAAGTTATCTCACGGCGCAAAAGCGAAATTCGACCTCAATACGCTTGCCGACGACAAGTACGTCGCATTGCAAAAACAGACCGAATATACCGCAAAAGAGCAATGGAGCGGCGAAAAACTCACCACGAGCGGCACGATTTCCGTATCTCTCGAAAAATGCCAAAGCAAAGTTTATATCGTCAAATAACGCTTTTAAAAACGGCATTGCGGCAACGAAACGCAATATAGACTTACAATAATGTCAACGCATTTTCAAAAATGACGTTAAGCAAGTCGTATCGCAATGAATGCGACATAAAACATCGTAACGAACAGCAAAGCCCCCGTTTTTTTCGGGGGCTTTGATTTAAGAAAGTTCAAATCGTTTGAAGTTGAATTTTATGTAAAATATCACGCAATCGATTTCGATTATTCTTCCTTATCCGTCGTCGAATCGTCGGTTTCGACTTCGTTTAATTCATCTTCATAATGCTCGGCGAGTGCTTCTTCAAACGGCTTTTCGACTTCTTCTTGCGTATCTGCCGCTCTCGAATCGCACTCTCTGTCGCATTCCGCACAGTTTTCTGTGCATTCCTCGTCCTCGACGATTTGCGCCGCTTCGTTTTCCGCTCTGCGGATTGCCAGTTCTTCGCGCATTTGTTTCTTCGTCTTTTCGTCAATCTTGTAGAAGAACATCAACAGCGAACTTGCAAGCATACAAAGTCCTGGAAGCAAGAAATAGACAATCCACGCTTTGTTTTGCATACCGTCGGTGACGTAACCTGCGATTGCTTGCAGATTTTCCGCGCTACCCTGCACGCCGAACTTCGCAACGTCGGCATATTTTGACGCAGAATAGCCGATTGCGCCGATAAACAATATACCCAGCGACACCGATAGCGCGTTGGAAAGTTTGTTGGACATCGAAAGGATTGCAAACTGCGTGCCTTCGGTGCGCTTGCCTGTCTTCCACTCTTGATAGTCCACGATGTCGGCGGTCATAACCATCGGCAAATAGCCGTTCGGACCGTATGCGAAGCCGAGGAAGAATTGATAAATCCAGATTGCCCAAATGCTTCTTCCGAAGCCGCCGCTCGGACTGAGCGTGTAAATGAGCGTTGAAATAAGCGTAACCGCAAAGCCGTAGAAACCCGCGACCATAAAGTACTTCTTTTCGCCGAGTTTTTTGTTTATAACGGGGTTAAAGACGATTGTAACCATTGAGGAAATCGCGCTCGTAATGCCGATTGCCCAACTGCACGCGTCGCCGTAAAGCGTGCCCATACCGATAAAGGAAAGGTCTATGCCGTCGCGAATGAGTATGCAAGTTGCCTGCACCGCAATGCCGAGTCCGATGTTTCTGCCGAAGCCGAGAATGTACGTTCCGAAAACTATGAGCAACATCTTGTTGTTTTTGAGTTCTCTGAACATCTCTTTGAAACTCATACCCGCCGAAGTGTCGGACTTGACGACCTCTTTGCACTTGAAGTACATAAGAAGTTGGAATATGAGTCCGAGCCCTGCCATTATGCCTGCGGTGATGAGATATTCGGTTTTGCCGACCGCGCCGTCCGAACCCGTGAGTATGCACACAAAACTGACAAACACGCCGGGGGCGGCAAGCGCGATTGATTTGAGCGTATTGCCCAGACCTGCCGCGTTGTTGACTTCTTCGCTGCTCTTTGAAATGAGCGAAAGCATACCTTGCGAAGGGATGTCCGCCATAGTCATAGAGATGTTCCAAAGCACCACGACGAAGATTATGTAAATATATCTGCCTGCAATGGATGAAAACGGAATGTATACGAACGAAATCATCGTCAGAATCGCAAGCGGAAACGCCGAAAACAGAATCCACGGGCGCATTTTGCCTGCCTTGAAATTCGCTCTGTCGATGAGGTTTCCGATGACGAAGTCCGCAACTATGCTTATAAACTTCGCCGCCAGAATAATGCCTGCAACAGCCATCAAATCCGCTTGAAGAATTTTGTTGAAAAATTCCGCCTGATAACTGTTGATAAGGCCGATGCCGAGATTTATGCCCATAAGTCCGAGAGCGTAAATCCACATATTTGCGGTCAAAGCACCTGCCTTTTTCTCTTTTTTGTTCATCAAATCTGCCATAATTTTCCCTTTGCGCAAACGCGCGAATATTGATGTATATTAATTATATATTAAAATAGTATTAATATCAATACCGAATCTTGCATTTGTACGATATTTTCAACGTCGGAAAAAACAAAAAAGTCATTTGATAATGACTTTCCACGCCTCGATAAGTTTTTCGAGAGAAAACTGCGCGTTCGCAGGACTTGTTGACGGCAAAAGCGTCGTTATGCTTTCGTACTGTGGATAAGCGGACAAAAGATAACATAAGGACGCTTTTCCGTTGCAAAATATGTGCGAAATCTCGCTTTTTGCAACCAACGACGGTATGTCGGCGGGCACGACGTTTGAAATTGCGCTATCCTTGCTCGCCTCGATGTCGCATTCTTCCACGCTGTCGTAAAGTGCGATTTTGTTTTCAAGCAAAAACGAGATACGCTCGTCAACGGTCGCCGAATACAAATCGACGCCGAATATCGCCGAAAGCACCTTCCAAAAACGGTTTTTGGGGTGCATATAATAAAAATTGTTTTCCACCGATTTGATTGACGGAACGCTGCCGAGAATAAGAATCCTCGACTTCGAGTCAACAACGGCGGAAAACGGGTGTTTTATATGGCGCATATTCATTGCTTATTTTATACTTCGATGCTTCAAAGTCAATTATATTATCGCAAAACAATTATCTTGTCGTTTTGACGACGATTTGTTCCTTGAAAGCCGCTATATAAGTTTCAAATCCGATACTTTTCAAAGGCGCAAATCGTTGCCTTGCATTTGGATTATCATCGAGTATTGCTTATGGCTCAATCTCGAATAAATGCGCTCGCCGTAACGATTCAATATGTTTTCGCCGCTCAAATTCGTTGTGATTACGGTGGCAAGTCCTTTGGATTGTCTTTCTTCCAAAGTCAGAAGCAGATATTCGACGGTTACGTTTTTGAGCATAGGCTCTGTGCCGAGGTCGTCGATGACGAGCAAATCGCAAGAGAGCGCGTCGCTTAAAAGCGCGTTGCGCTCGGATATGGGCGAAGTGTGGACTTTGAGCATAAGCGAGCAAAATTCGTACGCGCTCAAAAACCGTACGGAATAACCCTTTTCGACGATTGCGCGCGCCATTGCGCTTGCAAGACAGGTTTTGCCCGTGCCTACGCCGCCCGAAAACACCAGAGTTTTGCACTTTGCCGTCGGGAATTTTGCAACGTACTTTTTCATCGAATCGTAAAGCGCGCTCGTGGCTTTTCTTTGTGCCTCGTCGCGTATCTTTTTAAGGTCGCAATCCTCGAACGAGAACTTTGCCCTTTCGTCGATTTGGCACTCTTTTTTGAGGTTTTCGACGTACAAATCCCATACGCACGAACACACTTTGCCGCCCGCGTATCCCGTGTCGTCGCAAAGCGGACAAGAAGGTTTGCTCTCAAAATCCTTTTCGGAAAAACCGTATTTTTCGAGGGTTTTTCTATACTTTTCGTGCGCTTTTTCCGCCGTTTTCGCCTTGTCGTCGCCGCTTGCCATAGCGGCAAATTCGGCGTCGATGTACGCTTTGTTTGCCTTCGCTATTTCATCGATAGCAAACGCCTTTTGCGCAAGCGCACGCGAGGCGGCTCGTTGCGCCTCTATCTGTTTTTGACGCTCCGAAAGCGTTTTTTGCATAACTCTTTGTTTCATATCACCACTCGATGTCCTTCAAACTGTCTATACTCGTTATCACGCTTTTTAGTTCTTCTTGCGAATATGCGCGCTCGTCGAACGTCTTTTCTCTCGCCTTTTGGCCGCTTTGCAACGGCGCGAATTTCTTTGCCTGCTCAACCGTCGTTATGCCGTTTGCCTTGTATGTCGAGAGCAACTGATTGACAAACGGGGTCGGATAAGTTTTGCCTTCCGCCTGCTTTGCCGCGTACATAATGACGTCGTCCGAGAATCCCCATGTAACGTTCCAAGTGCGGTAGTATTCTCTATCTTGCGTCGTAACCGCGCGAGTTCTGCCGCTCGCCTCGATGATTTGCTTGATTTTGCCGTCGAGTTCGATTTGCGAAAGCATATATTCGTCGATACTCTTTGCGGTGAGAAGTCCTTGCTTGTAGAATTTTTCGACGATGTTGTTCATACCGTCGAGGGTGCGCACACTGGATATAAAGCAATGGTGCGCGATTTTGGTGAGTGCTTCGAGGTCGAATCCCTTTGCCGTCCACACCGCAATGTACACCTCGATTTCGTGCTCGAACGACTCGTAATAAATGCCGAGATTCTTGTTGACGGCAACGGCGATGTCTTTGAGATACTCGCGGTGCGCCTGATAGTCGTTCATTTCCTCTGCGGTGAATATGGACATACGATAAAATTCGTCGAGTTTTGCGTCGAGTTTTTTGAAGTTCTTTGCGCCTTTGAGCGTCTTTGCCGCCGCAAGCACTGCGTCGAGTTCGTATCCCCAACTGCGAATCCATTTGAGAAGCATTTGCTTTTCTTCGAGTTCCGCCCCGCCCTTTCTGCCGAGCGCGACGAGCACTTTTTGCATCTGCTCGGATTGTTGGTCGTATTCGGAAAGTTTGTTTTCAACGTCCTGCGCCGTGCGAACGCCGTCCGCCGCCCAGTTGCGCGCAACCGTGAGTATGTAGGGATACCTCACGCTCATACCCTTCAAATTGATGCAGTACTGCACAATCATAAGCATTGCGTCTTGCTCGATTTTGCTCTCGTCGAGGAACATATAGTACTCGTTATACTCGTTGGGCGTGAGCATACGTTCGGGGAAAAGTTGTTGAAGGTGCACGTTAAAATCGTTCCACTTTTCGCTCTTGTATTTCTTTGGCGTTTGCATAGAGTGTTTGAGGCTCAGATACTGCACTTCGAGCGGTTGCTTGCTTACAATTTGCACAAGCCCCATATCCTCAAAATACGAATACGCGGACACGATTTCCGCTTCCGTCATATCCAAACGCGCGCAAAGTTCCTGCACGCTGTTTTCCTTTTGCGGCGTCATACAAAGGTACAAACCGTAAAGATAAACCTTGATTTGCTTTTCGTCGCAATAGGGCAAATGCTCGTTGATAAACAGATTGTCCACGAGCGTAAACGTCTCCATCAAAAAGTCACTCTGAAATTTTGCAAAACCCACGATATTAACTCCTTCTATACAGCGTATAATGATAGCACAAAAAAGAACTGCCGCCAACGCAAAATCTCGAATGATTTTCAAAAGACAATATGTTGTGCTCAAACGAAAATTCGGTGACAAATAAGGTTTTGTTATTAATTAATAATTAATAATGAATAATTATTTTGCGCCGAATGCAAAACACTTGTCACCCATCTTTTCAAGATGGCTTGACAAATATTTTGGCGCAAACGTCCTGTCACAAACAAATCAGAGCATTTGTTTGTGACGTAAGGGGTTGCAACTTTGAGACGGCTCGGCAGTTGCAACGGTGAAAGTGGATGCTCACAACGATTCTTCGTCATTGCATATTATTCGGCTCCGCCTGTCTACGAGCAACGTCTCGGAGGCTGCGAAGCCGAATGATTCATTGTCATTCCGAGCGTAAGCGTGGGAATCCAGCGTAGCGAAATGCGGCTGTCGCCTTGATTCCTACGTCGCAACGATGTTTCTCCTCGGAATGACATATGGAAGATTTGAATATTCCGCAACCCAAACGAAGTTTGGATATCATCGTGCAAAACCGCACGATTTCATCACGAAGTGATATCATCGCCTTAGGCGATATCATTAACACGAGTGCGCCAAACAGATGTATAACGAGAAAGAGGCATCCAAATAGCAACCCTAATTTACTATGCGTAAATGAGTTGTCGTGTGGGTGCCTCTGACAAAGTTAGTCGCGATTTGGTTATTAAATAAAGGCGTGAAATAGATGAAGAACAAGAAAGGCACGGCTTGAATCAAAACCCAGTGTACATAGGCGTACACGATTTTGAGGCAAGCCGTGCCTGACGCAGTTATTCGCTATTTCACGCCTTTATTCGCTGCGGAGGGCAATAGCAGGATCCTTCTTCGCCGCAATCCTCGACGGAATAAATCCTGCAAGAATGCTCAAAAGCATGCTGACAAAGAACATACAGAGACATTGCCACCAGGATACTGAAACAAGGTTTTCGATGCCGAGTTTCCACTCGATGATGACGTTGCCGATGACGCAGACGATGGCGGAAATGATGATGCCGATGAGTCCGGAATATCCGCCGAGAATCGCCGATTCGGCAATGAACACTCGGGATATATCGCGTTTTCTTGCGCCGATGGAGCGAAGCACACCGATCTCTTTGCGACGTTCGAGCACCGAAGTGTAGATGATGATTGCAATCATTATTGTGGACACGATGAGCGATATTGCGGCAAATCCGACGAGTACGCCCGTGATTGTGTTGACCATCGTGTTGACGAATTGCATCATCGAAGAGAGCGAATCCGAATAGTTGATATCGTTTGCTTTGAGGAAGTCCTCAACCGCTTGCTTGGACTCGAAACTCGAACAATAAAACTCGATGTTTTGCGGATATTCCTTGTCGATAAATCCGAGTTCGCGCATGAGCCTAGCGTGTTGATTGGTGTCGGGATTGGACAAATCCACCGTCACTTCGTCGCCGACGTGAATGAGGTTCTGTACAGTGTAGCCGTCATTCGTAAATTCGTAATTGTAGATTTCAATTGCACTCGTATACGAAGTTTTGGTGTCTTTGCCTTCAAGATAACTCACTGCCTCGTCGTAGCGAGCCTTCATCTCTTTGACCGCTTCGTGATTTTCGGAGTGAGTGAGAAGAGTTTCGGTGAGTGCTTTGGTGTAGCCGATTGCACCGCCGATGGAACTTGCGATTGCACCCTTCTTGGGACGAACGACGCCGACAACCTTGACGGTGTCCGTGCCGTCTGCGAACTTAATCGCGCGAGCATTGACGTATTTCTTGTCGAGAGTGGATCTGTCGTCCATAATCCACGTATCAGAGTCTTCTTGCTTGTCGAGATAATCGACGTTTGACATAATTTTGTACTCGAGTCCGAGTAAATCGTCAAGCGAATACGGCTTTGCCACGAACGCTTGCGCGTTGCCAAGCGCACTGCTTACAAGAAGAGAAGTCAAATCCGCACTCGATTTCAAGCCGAGCATAAAGAGTTGATAGTCTAAAATCATATTGTCTTCACTCACGACGATGACGACTTCGTTGGCTTTGGTCGGCCATTTGCCGCCTACGACTTCGTATTGAGAGTTGACAAGCGCAGTATTTTCGGATATCTCCGCCCACGGCTCGCCTATCATTTTGGAAAGATACGCCATTGCCGCCGTAATGGTCATATTTTGTTGTCCCATTACGTCGAAAGTCATATTCTTGATATCAATATTTTTCAAGCCCGGAATCGTCTTTGCCGCTTCGACGAATTGGTTGAAGAGGCCGTACATATTCTCCGCATACGGCATTGTTTTCATATAATTGACGTCGCTCTTGGGATCGGTGACGTAAACGTTGAACGTAGTGCCGTAGTTGTATTTGACGGTTGCGAGATTCTTGTCAAAGTCGGCGTCGATTTTCTTCTTCAAGCCGTGCAAATCGTTAGGCTTGTTTTTTATAAGGCTCGGAATGAAGTTGCCAAGCACGAGTTCGCCCCAAAATTCGTCGTCGTTGACTTCGCCGCCGCTCGAACTCGAGCCGCCGAATCCAATAAGTTCTTGCATGAGCGACATCACGTTCATGCTGGATTTGTTCACCGAGATAGGATAGGTTGAGAGCGCGCTTTCTTCGAGTCCGCGAACGTATGCCGACGCACCGTTAGAGAGCGAAAGAACGAGCACAATGCCGATGATTCCTATCGAACCTGCGATGGACGTCAGAAGCGTGCGACCTTTCTTTGCCAAAAGGTTGTTCCACGAAAGATTGATTGCCGTGCCGAGTTTCATACCCGCCCTGTCCGCTTTCTTCCATTTGAGGAATCTCTCGCGAAAGGACTTTTTCTTTTGCTTTGCGTCTTCGACCTTGACTTCTTTGACTTCGACGTCGCCTTCGCTCTTTTCCACTTCGACGATTCTTTCGATGACGTTGGCATCAACCTTTTCGTCGAGAATTTCTTTTTCTTCGTCTTCGCTCGAATAGGGTCTTGTATCACCCTCGATTTCACCGTCTTTCAAATACACGATTCGTGTGCTGTATTCTTCCGCGAGCGTTGGATTGTGAGTGACCATAATGACGAGTCTGTCTTCGGCGACTTCTTTGAGCAAATCCATAACTTGAATGCCCGATTCGCTGTCGAGTGCGCCCGTCGGCTCGTCCGCAAGGATAATTTCGGGGTTGTTGACAAGAGCGCGCGCGATCGCCACGCGTTGCATTTGTCCGCCCGAAAGTTGATTCGGTTTCTTCTTTGCCTGCGCTTCGAGCCCTACTTTTCTCAACGCTTCGAGGGCGCGCGCCTTTCTTTCCTCGCTTTCAACGCCGGCAAGAGTGAGGCTCATTGCGACGTTTTTGAGGATGTTCATATGCGGAATGAGGTTGTATGATTGAAATACGAAACCGATACGGCGATTGCGGTAGGTGTCCCAGTCCACGTCGTCGTATTCTTTTGTGGAAACATTGTCGATTTGAATGTCGCCGCTCGTGTAGCGGTCAAGACCGCCGACAATGTTCAAAAGTGTGGTTTTTCCGCATCCGGAAGGACCTAAAATAGAAACAAATTCGTTTTTTCTGAATTCAATGGAAACGTTGTTGAGAGCAAGAACGCTTTCTTCCTCAACCTTGTATTCCTTGGTTATATTTAAAAGTTTAAGCATAAAGCCTCTGTATCGATATATATTTGGCGAGCCTTATAGTCCCGATACGGCGAATTTCCGCCATAAAAATTCCCGTCGGAAGTTCCGCAGCAAACGAATCGAGAATTACGATTGCGTTTGAATCCACAGTTTAACGGCGAACTTCCCCAAATAATTATACGCCTTTGCGAAACTTAAAATAACTATAATACATATGAATTCTAACACATAAAAATCAAAAAAGATAGCGTTTTTAGGATTAAACCCGACAATTTTAATAAAATGTCGTTTTTCCTACAAGCGTTAAATAATTATAAATGCCGCTTATTATACTTGTCGTAAATGCAGTTAGATATGTCATCGCATAGCGAATACTATACGATTCGTGTTTTATATATTGTAATCTTCATTGAAATAACAAACGATAGTCTCAAAACGCCTTTCGTGTATTTATATGTCGATTTATGACAGAAATTAGCGAAAAACCGCACAAAATAACACTAATCGTGTATTTTTAATGATTTTAGATATTCCTTTCTGTCGTTTGGAATTCTGTAACTTTCTACGGCTTTTTGAATACTCTTGTTGTGCACCCACACGGGCAAAACTTCGTGTTCTATATATCCGACGACTTTGTCGTATTGCTTTATTAGAGAAAAACTCACGTACCAGCTTATCGCCATATTAACGTAATACTCGTCCGAGCGAACGGCAATCACTTTTTCAAACTTGTCTGTCGAAAAGTCGTCGTCGAGAAAATGGCGCATTGCCGTGACTATAGCAAATCGCATCGTGTAAGTTTCCTTTTGACAAAGCCACTTTTCGATATACCGCCAAAGTTCCGTTTTGTGCTTTGCAAAGCACTTTGGCGAAAACACGTCGCAAACCGCCCAGTTGTCGATATACGGCAAAAACTTTTCCGTCAATTCAATCGTGCGATAAAAGTCTTTTTCGTCAGAGAGTAAAATTGCGTGCAAAACGTTTTCTTCGTAATACTCGTGCGGAAGATTCTGCAAAAACTCTTGCTTGCCGCCGTTTGTAAACCACTCGTCCTTTTCAAGTTCTTTTGCAACTTTTCGCAAAGCGGGCATTCTCACGCCTATTATTTTTTCGGATTCGAGCGTAGGAACAAGCGACGAATGAAACTTTTGGTATTTCTCGTCGCGATTGTCAAATAGCAGTTTTTCGATTTTGTCCATAGTTCGGTATTTTCAATAAAAATCGATTACGATTGTTAAAATGCGAATTATCGTTTGAAAAGCAATTTTTCAATTTGCATTTACGGATAATTGCGTTTCATTTTTGATAGCACGAAATTGTGCGGACTGCGTTCAATGCAAATCGTGTGAAACGATATGATTCAAAAGGCACTCGCAACCATCTTTTATATCGTCGTAAGTCACGTCGAAATTGCCCGTCCACCACGGGTCGGCAATATCGCGCGGATTCGGTGAAAAATCCAAAAGACGATAAATATTGCCGCTGTCGCCGACGATTTGCTTTACGGCACGCACGTTTCTTTCTTCCGCACAAACGATATAATCGAACTCTTTTGCGTCTTTGGGCGTAATGCGGACGGCGCGGTGCGCAAGCACCTCAACGCCTTCTTCTTTAAGTTTTCTCACCGCCGGCGGATAGATGGGATTGCCGACTTCTTCAAAAGACGTTGCACTCGAAGCAACTTCGATTTTGTCTTGAAGACCTCTTTCTTTTATCATTCGGCTTGCGACGCATTCTGCCATAGGCGAGCGGCAAATATTGCCCAAGCACACGAACATAACTTTTATCATAAGCAATCTTTCAACACTCGAACACAAACGAAAGCGGACCGTCTTGTTCTTGCTCGATAAACATATGCGCACCGAAAACGCCGTTCTTTACGACGATGCCTTCTTCGCGAATTTTCTCGGTGACTCTTTCATACAAATATCTCGCTCTGTCGGGAAGTTCGGCGTGACCGAAATCGGGGCGATTGCCTGTGCCTTTTCCGAGCGTACCGGCAAGCGAAAATTGCGATACGAGCAATATCTCGCCGCCTGCTTGTTTTATGTCGAGATTCATTTTGTCGTTCTCGTCGCGAAAGACTCGAAGTTTTGAAACCTTGTGAGCAAAGTAGTCCGCTTGTTCTTCGGTGTCGCCTTTTTCAATGCCCAAAAATATGGTAAGGCCTGAGGGGATTTCGCTTATGAGTTGTCCGTCAACCGACAATCTCGATTTGAACGTTCGTTGAATGAGTGCTCTCATATAATTCCTCTAATCTGCATTTTATCGTGCGTTTTTGCACGTATAAACTGCCGATAACGATATTTTTATAAAAATTCAGGTTTGTTTGTCGCAAGGCTCTTTAGGCTTTTCGTTCTTCTTCGGCGGCGCGGCGAGATACTGATAGAAATTGCATTCGAGTTCGCTGTTATACAGTTTTCTCACCTTGTCGGCACGCGCGCCGAAATACTTTTCAAAGGCTCTGTACGAAGTGATTGCATACACGCACCACTCGTCGAGTTTTCTCGTCATCGCGCCGAAATCTTTGTACAAAATTTTCAATTCCGCCTCGTCCATAAGGCGTTCGCCGTACGGCGGATTGGTGACGATAACGCCGTGCGAAAAGCGTGACGAAACGTCTCTCATATCCCCGACTTGCAAATGAATTTTGTCTTTAACACCCGCTCTTTCGGCGTGTTTTTGCGCAAGTTTTATAGCGTCTTTGTTGATGTCGAATCCGCTTATATGCAAAACTTTGTCTCGTATCGAATCTTGCGCCTCTTGCTGTACGAGTTCTCTCACGTTCGGCGCGTTTTTGAAACTTTCGCACGCGAAATTGCGATTCATACACGGCGCGATATTGAGCCCTATCAACGCCGCTTCTATAGGTATCGTTCCCGAACCGCAAAACGGGTCGATAAACGCTCTGTCGGGATTCCATACGGACAATTCTATCATAGCGGCTGCAAGCGTTTCGCGTATGGGCGCGTCGCCGAGATAGGTTCTGTAACCTCTTTTGTGCAATCCCTCGCCGGACGTGTCGAGAGTTACGGTCGCAACATCGCCGTACAAGGACACTTCCACGTCGTAAACCGCGCCGCTCTCGTCAAACGAGCCGCCGAGCGTGCTTGCGAGTTTGGATATAATCGCTTTCTTGGTTATGCTTTGAATCGAGCGCAACGCAAACAATTTGCTGTTTTGCGATTTTGCGTTGACGATTATGCGCCCGTCGCGCGTCGCGACGTCTTGCCAACGCATAGCGAATATGCCGTCGAAAAGGTCGTCGAAAGTTTCCGCTTTGAACTTGGCAAGGACAATTCGCACTCTGTTTGCCGTGCGCAAAAACACGTTTGCCCGAAGCACGTCCTTGTAGTCGCCCTCGAACTCTATGCGCCCGTAATTCGCGCCGCTCGGATTGTAACCGAGCCGCAACAATTCGCGCTTGCATACGGCTTCGATTCCGCTTGCGACCGCCACTTCTATATTAAGTTTTCCGTCAAAACTACTGTCCATTTTTAGAGGTTTGCAACGCTGAATCATGATTGCAAATTTATTGCTTTATTGCACTATTCGGCGTTTTATATTGCCGTTTTAACGTTATAAACGTCGTATCGTGTGATTTTATAGATTCGCAATGTCTTTTATGACTTCGCTTGCCATAGTCATTGCGGCAATGGCGGGGGCAAAGCAAATGCTGCCGGGTATATGCCGTCCGTTTTCTTCGGGCGTGTCCTTGGGAATGAGCGGCGTTTCTTTCGAGTAAACGACTTTGAGAGATTTTATCCCCCTTGCTTTAAGTTCCTTGCGCATAACCTTTGCAAGCGGGCAAACGCTCGTTTTGTATATGTCGGCAACTTCAAAATTCGTGCCGAGTTTGTTGCCCGTGCCCATACACGAAATTATCCTTACGCCCGCTTCTTTCGCGCGCTGTATGAGCGTAAGTTTTGCACTCACGGTGTCGATTGCGTCAACGATATAATCGTAGTTTTCAAGCGGCACTTCGTCCGCCGTGTCGGGCATATAAAAGAGGTCGTACGTCGTGACGTTGCAATCGGGATTTATGGATTTTATCCTTTCCGCCGCGACTTCCGTTTTACGTCCGCCCACCGTGTTCGTTGTCGCCAGAATCTGACGATTGAGGTTGCTTTCCGAAAACACGTCGTTGTCCAAAACGGCGATAGTTCCCACCCCGACTCTTGCCAACGCTTCGACGACGTAGCCGCCCACGCCGCCCACGCCGCACACCAAAACTCGCGCGGATTTGAGCGATTCGATTTTGTCGCCTATAAGCATTTTCGTGCGTGAATACATATCTTCCATAATTTCAGTCCTTTATTACGCCTCGTCTTCTCAATTCCTCTCCGGTGTTTTCGCGCTTGGGTTTTTCCTCTTTGGTTACGAGCGCGCCGAGCGTGTTGGCACTGCTCTCGCAATAGAGGTCGTAGTAGTTGAGTTCGCCTCTCATACGCTTTTGGTGCAAGGATTTGGAACTGCACCATACGATAGACGGAAGCGCAATGATAACGAGATACAGCGGTCCGAAAATCAACGACTGTATCGTGTGTCCGTACTCGTGAACGCGAGCGTCTTTCGTCCATACTTCGGGGCGATTTCCGTTTACGAATATAAACGAGCCGAGCGACACGCCGCCCCAGTTTCCGTCGTGATAGGTGAGAATCGCGCCGTGATAAAACTCGTGCTTGCAACGTGCGTAGCGGACGAACAAAACGAGTCCCATAACCGTTTGCAAAAGTCCCCAAGTGCATTGAACGCACCAGTACAAAACGCTTTTCAAAACATTCATTGCTTTCATAAACTCACCTCGTATTCATTGTACATCAAACGAGCGGATAAATCAACCGCGCATTACCTTTCGTCTTTGCGATTCACGCTAAAATCACCTCATAATTTAAAAAACTCGCCGCTCTGTCTTTAACATAAATAATCGCAAAAACGCAAACAATAATTGACAGCAACACTTATTGTGTATTATTATAGAACTACAACAAATCAAGGACGAAGATATGCTGCACAGTTGTTTTCCCGAAAGGTTAAAATCTCTCAGACAAGAGAAAAATATGCTACAACAGGACCTTGCCGAACATCTCAAAGTGTCGAAATCCACGATATCGGGATGGGAAGTCGGTCGCAATCAACCGAGTTACGACACGTTGATTGAACTGAGCATATTCTTCGGCGTATCCGTAGACTATCTGATAGGCAGAAGAAACTACTAAAAAATTAAGCACTCGGCGAGTGCTTTTTTTATTTCAAAATATAATCGTATATTAATGAGTGCAGATTCTTTCTCTACAAGAGTGTAGCGGCGTGTACTCTAAAATTAAACTTCCCCCTTCCTCACGTGTTTGGACTTCGGCGTTTGCGAGGCAATCCGCCTCGTTCGCTTTGGCTACAACACATTCACAGGATGTGTTGTTTAACGCGTCGCGCCCATACCGCCGTTCCCCCTCTGTATAAATTTGAGGGGACCCACGACGTCCGCTTCGCGTGGGGCAACACTGACGCGATTGACTTCGTAGCAATCGCTAGTTCGTTGCAAGCAACGAACGGTGGACGGGTTGTTGGCAATACAAATCGGCTGAAAGCCGTGTCACTCGTTCACGGGCGAAAAAATCCACACTCGCCCGTTCACTTGTACTTTCCGTCAAGCTCGACGCTCGCTACGGTCATCGCCTTGCGATTCCAGTTCCGTCTGCAAATATACACATTCCGTTTATAAGCACCGTTTAACCCTCTTTTATAACATAAAACCTCGATATTGAGATGAAGAACGCGAAATTTTTTAACGTCCCAAACCTCTCTAAATCGATGCATAACGCGAAAGAGACACCCGAATGGCAACCCTAATTTACTAATCGTAAATGAGTTGACAGGCGGGTGTCTCTGACAAAGTTAGGCGCGATTTTGAGAGGTTTTAGGCGCGATTTAGTGAGGTTTGGTATATAGCGTTGACGGCACGCTCATAGTCAAAAGTATCCACCCCCACGATAATGTTAAGTTCCGAAGAGCCTTGGTCTATCATACGGATGTTGACGTTGGCGTCGGCAAGCGCGCTGAAAAGCATTGCGGCAGTACCTTGTCGCGAGGTCATATTGTGTCCGACGGTGGCGATGAGCGAAAGCCCGCTGTGTATCTCTATGTTGTCGGCATTGATGGATTCTTGAAGCGCGGCAAGCACTTTTTGCATTTTTCCTGCGATGTACTCGTCACGAATTACGACGGAAAGTGTGTCTATGCCCGACGGGACGTGCTCAAACGAGATACCCTCGAATTCGAGAACGGACAGGACCTTTCTGCCGAAGCCGATTTCGGAATTCATCATATCTTTTTCGATATTGATGATTGTAAATCCCTTTCTGCCGGCAATACCCGTGATGACCTTCTTTTCTTTGGGCAGATTCTTTTCCGCCACGATCATAGTGCCTTTGTAGGACGGATTGAACGTGTTTTTGATATTTATGGGGATTCCCACGCTTCTGACGGGGAAAATGGATTCGGGGTGCAAGACTTCCGCGCCCATATACGCAAGTTCTCGAAGTTCGCGATAGCTCAAATAATCGATGATTTCGGGATTGTCCACGATACGCGGATCGGCGGTCAAGAAGCCGTCGACGTCCGTCCAGTTTTCGTAGACGTCCGCCCCGACCGCACGCGCGATGAGCGCACCCGTAATATCCGAGCCTCCGCGCGAAAAAGTGGTGATTCTGCCGTCCTGATTCGAGCCGTAAAAGCCGGGGATAACGGCGTATTCCACCCCGTCGAGTTTTTGTTTTATGAGGTCGAGCGAATAGTGCATTTGCAGTTTTTCGCCGTTGAATTTTACGATATTTTGGGTGTCGATAAACTCGAATCCCAACTTCTTTGCCAAAATCAGTGCGTTGAGATATTCTCCTCTCGAAGCGGCGTAGTCGCTTGATACGCTGTTGTCTATGCCTGCTTTTACCTCGTCGAGAACGGGGTCTATGTCGAAGTCGAGATCGAGAGCGGTCACGATGTCCTTGAAGCGTTTTCTTATAACCTCGAAAGATTGCGTGCAGTTGCCCTTTTCCGTCTTTTCGTTGAAGCACGCATAAAGCGCGTCCGTCACTTTGACGTCGGCTTTGTTGCGTTTCCCGGGTGCAGAAACGACGATATATTTTCTTTGCGGATCGCTTTTTATGACGTCTATCACGCGAGAAATGGTTTCGCCGTTCGCCATAGAAGTGCCGCCGAATTTGCAAACTTTCATATCGAGTCCCTATATTATGTTATGCGCCGAATCTTTCGTTAGACATCGGCAAAAGGCAATTATTTTATCTTTTTTGCTTCGAAATAATATCTTTTTTCTTCCGCTTCGCCCATAGAAAACGCCTTGCGGCAGAGAGTGCCGTTTTTGAGGACGTAATCAAACAATTCTTCCTTTTCGATTTTTGGCATAGCGATTGCGACGCCGTCGTTGCGGGATGCGACGTCTTTGAGATGTTCGATGCCGTGAATGTAATCGACCGTGCCTCCGTGCGCTTTCAGATACTCGTCGATTGCGCTTTGAATATCCTTTATTGCCTTTGCGCCTATGCGGTCTACCCTCAAAACGTACTCGCCGTTTTTATCGAACGCTTTGACCTCTTTCTCGCCCGAGAGATTTGCTTGCATATAGCGGATAAAGTCCTCGCCTACGCCGAAAACGAAACGGTGAATGGGCTCGAAAACTATGCCGTCGTCGTGAAGATTCTCAACCTCGCAAAGTGCGAATCTTGCGGGATGAACTGTCTTTTCTGCATCGGTTAACCCCTCTTTTATGCGATTCCAGTGCGCTTGCGCCGTTGCAAGAGAATGGTTGCCGTCGCCGACTGCGAATATAAAATCGTTCTTGCCCGTGCCGTAGAGGTTTTGCACGGAATCGACATATTTTTCAAACGCGTCGATAACGATTTGCGAGTCGATTCTGTACCCTTCGAGATGTCCGCCGCCCATATTGAGGTCGAAATCGTACACCTTTTCGAGCCCTTCCCTCGCCGCCCAGATAGGCTCGATAACCGAGTGTTTTCTGTCGTCGATGAGAAGCATAATGTGCGGAAGTTCGACGGGTGCGTCCTTCCTTATTTTGAGACGAGGCGGTATCCTGTCAAGAACCACGCCTTCCGTCGAGCGTATGTATGCGTTTGACGGATGAGTGAAACAATAGTCTTCCAAATCCACCGCAAGTACGATTCCGAGCCTCGAAATTCCGCTTGCCGTCGTGCGTTTGCATACGATGAAACTATCTTTCAAAGTTTTGAAAACGCCATCGTCGAGATACTCTTTCATAGTGCGGTTGATATTGTCTATTCTCTCGTCCTTGTCGCTGTCTTCGAGGTACGCTTCGGGAAAAATGAGTTTGAGCGTGCTGTTTGCGTCGCCCACGAAATCTTCGAGTTTCTTCCAGTAGCCGCGCTCGGACGTAAACTGATCGCAAGCGACGACCGACCATTTTTTATGGTCGCAATTATCGGGTACGAGTATGTCGCAACTTCTTATCGTTTTCATTTGAACCTTCCGTTTCTGCGGATTTTACCGCCGAGTTTTCTCGATGCGTGAGCCTCTCTCAAAGCGATTGCCGTCGGCGAAATGCCGTATGCGTCCTCGATTTCGTCTTTGAGTTTGTCCATAGTCATATAACGCTTAATCTCGCCGTGTTTGACGACAGATATAATGCCCGTTTCCTCGCTGACGACGATAGAAAGCACGTCGGTGTCCTCGGTTATGCCGATAGCCGCGCGGTGTCTTGTTCCCATCTCTTTGTTGACGTTGCGTTGAGTGAGGGTCAAGAAACAGCCCGCCGCAATAATTTTGTTGCCTCTGACGATAACCGCGCCGTCGTGAAGGGGTGCTTTGGTGTTGAAAATACTCTCGAAAAGCGGCGCGCTGAGCGTTGCGTTGAGGCGCGTACCCGTGTCGAGTATGTTGTCGTGAATATCCCCCGCACTGTCGATAATGATAATCGCGCCGACATCTTGCTTTGCCATATCTTGACAAGCGGTCAGTATTTCGGCGGTTGCGTCGCGAAGTTCGTCGTCGCTGTTGTGCGTTTCAAAACCTTTTGCCGTCGAAACCTTTTGAAACAGGTTTTTCAAGTCGTTTTGATACACCACGCAGGCGGCGACTATGTCGAACACCACCACGAAGTGCATAATATATTTGGCGATTGCCAAAATGTTTCCGCCGAGCAGTTCGGACAATACGTTGACAAGCACGTCAAGCACCGCGCCGAGCAGCAAGAGGAAAAACACCTTCATATTGCGCTTGTAGATGAAGAAACTCAACATAATCGCAAACACGGTCACCAAAATGACCATATCGATTATGAAGTACAAGTTGACCCCTTTTGCGTATTGAGCAAAATTGTATGACATATATCCCTCGCAATCCGCAGTTTTTGCGGAAGTTTAAGTCTGTTTTCTTTGGTGAATTTATATCGTGTTATCAGATGTCGAACTCGTCGAATACGTTTCCGCCGCCCGAATGGTGTGAATCATCGTCGGAATCGTCCTTTTTGTGAACGTGACGTCTTTCAAACTCGTCGAAAGTATCGGAAACGTCGTCGCGACGGTCGTAGCCGTAGCCGCTCGGGTGTTTCTCGAAATACTGCTCTCTCGTATCCGTATCTCTGAACTCGCCCGCTTGCTTTCTGAACAGAATTGCAAGCACGATAACCGCAACGAGATACGCAACGAACACACATATCGCAATCGCGCTCGACGCGGTTTGAATCGGTGTGGTTATTTCGCCCACGATATAACCGAGTTGCGCCAAAATGTCCGCAATCTCGCTTGCAAGTTTCTTATCCGCGCCGATTGATACTATCGCAAGATTCTCACCGAGCACGCCTATGCCGTAAAACACCATATAAATCGTTGCCAAAACAGCAAACGAATTGCACTTTTCGACGGGGTTGAGTTTGTATTTCTTTGCGAAAATCCAAAGGAACATCACAAGATAGGACGCAGGGGAAAGCAACGTGTCGAGCACGGTTGACGTGACGATATACACGTTTGCGTTCAATATCGCGAAACTCTCGATTACGCCTACAATCAATCTCGGTACGGCGGTGAAAATCATCGTCCAGTAGCAAAAATCGTTGCGTGAAACGTAGTTTGCGTGACGGCGCGCCGCGATGTAGTAAAGTATGAGCGCAAGCAAGAACGTCACCACCGCAGGCACGAGTCCGTAACCGAAAACAATCGAGACTACGCCGCTCAAAGTGTTAAGCCTCGACGCTTGGGCAATCATAGATTCGATGTCGAGATAAATGGGATAAATATTGCGCACGAACA
This sequence comes from uncultured Eubacteriales bacterium, assembly GCA_900547975.1. Taxonomy (GTDB): domain Bacteria; phylum Bacillota; class Clostridia; order Christensenellales; family CAG-917; genus CAG-475. The sequence goes on from URIX01000021.1 coordinate 24,700, forward strand.
TCGCAAATATAAGGCCGAGCCATATCCAAACGTAATATTTTTTGTCGATTTTGTTTTGCATTTTCTTCTCCTTAAATCACAAGCAGTTGCAATATCGCTTCGTGTATCGCGCTCAAATCTCCTCTCTTTCCAGTGAGTACGTCAAATTGCAGAGAGTGCAGATAGTCCACGCAACGCTTTAAGCGCATTTGCGAATAGTTCGCCGACGTCTTTCTCAAAAAGTAAACCGCGCCGCTTTTCATTCCGAGCAGTTTGGCAAGGTCGTCGTTGGACATGCCTTTGTTGAGTTCGGCGTGCAACATATTGCGATACTTGTCGTAAAGTCTGTTGATTATCGTGACGCCGCGTATGCCGTTTTTGAAGAAAACGTCAAGCACTTCAAGTGCCTTTGCGGCGTTCTTTTCGCTGACGGCGTTTGCAAGTTCGTAGATTTGAAAGTCGATGTCCGCGCTCACCATTTCGCACACATCGACTTTGGTGATTGCGCCCTCGCTGTACGATTTGAGTTTTTCGATTTCGATGGCGATGCGAGCCATACTGCCCTGCGTTCTCGATATGAGTTCCAAAGCGGCGTCGCGCTCTATTCTTTTTTGCGGCGGCATTGCCGCGATAACGTTTATTTCCTCGATAAGTTCGTTATCGTCGAGGCGGGAACAGCTTACGACTTGCGCTTTTTTGCTCTTGAACGCCTTTTGAGCGTCGTCGTCGCAATCTATCACGAGCACGCTCGTTTCGCAAGGGTCGGAAACGTACTTTTCAAACGTCGCCTTGTCGCTTTCGGTCGGTGCGTTTTCCAAGCTCAAAACGACCACTTTGCGTTCGTCGAACATCGGAAAAGTATACGCCGAGTCCACCGCCTCGCTCATACCGTTGTCGCCCGACAAGCAAGAATAGTTAAAGTCGGCGTATTCGGGGTCAACGACGCTCTTGAAAGAGGAAAGCACCTCGTCTTTTAGATACTCGTCGTCGCCGCATACGATATAGACGGGTGCAAATTTTGCCTGACCGTCCTTTACCGCTTGAAAATGTTGTTTGAATTCGCCGTATTTCATACTCACACGCGCAACGCGCGCCCACAGTTATTTAATGATATTATATAGTAACATTTTTATAAATATTTGTAAAGTCTTATATCTTTGCCTTAAAGTTTGCGTTCTTACTAAAATCTTAAATAAAACTTCCCCCTTCCTCACGTGTTTCCCCCACCGCCGTTCCCCCTCTGCA
>URIX01000022.1 GCA_900547975.1 uncultured Eubacteriales bacterium
GGCGGTAGGGGAAACACGTGAGGAAGGGGGAAGTTTAATTTGTTGTCAAGGGTTATTTTTTTTGTAAATAACTTGTGCATTTTATAAATACATTATTTTCTTGTATTCCGTTTAAGTTCTTGTTATAATAATCACATCAATACGTTATAGGTGTTTTATGAAAATCATTGTTGACGCTATGGGCGGCGATAATGCGCCATTGCAAATCGTTTTGGGTGCGGTTGACGCACTCAATCAAGACAAAAAACTCAAAATCGTGCTGGTTGGCGACCAAAACGCAATCGAGCAATCTCTTTGCGAGTGCAAAGAATACGACAAGAGTAGGTTGGACATAATCGACGCAAAAGACGTGATAACCAACGACGATACACCCACGACGGCGATAAGAACAAAGAAAGAAAGTTCTTTGGTCAAGGCGTTCGACGCGCTTATGCACGACGACGAGGCGGGCGGATTCGTTTCGGCAGGTTCGACGGGTGCGGTGCTTGTGGGCGCATATCTCAAAGTCGGTCGCATAAAGGGCGTAACTCGTCCCGCGCTCGCGCCCGTACTTCCCACGCTCAAAGGCAACGGAGTAGTGCTTTGCGATTGCGGCGCAAACGTCGATTGCAAGAGCGTAAACCTCGTTCATTTTGCCATTATGGCAAGTGCGTACGCAACCGCTATGCTCGGCGTAAAGAATCCGAGAGTGGGACTTCTCAACAACGGCGTTGAGGAACACAAGGGCAACGAACTCACTCAAGAAGCGCACAAATTGCTTGTGCAAACGGAAGGAATCAATTTTGTCGGTAACTGTGAAGCGCGCGATATTTTAAGCGGCGATTTCGACGTCGTGGTTTCTGACGGTTTCAACGGCAACATCGCTCTAAAATCCGCGGAAGGCACGGCAAACACGATGCTTTCGCTCATAAAAGAGGGTGTATATTCGGGCGGATTGCGCACCAAACTCGGCGCGCTTATGCTCAAACCCGTATTTGCGAAAGTCAAAAAGAAAATGGACTACAACGCTCACGGCGGCGCGTGTTTCCTCGGCGTAAAGAAAGTCGTGGTCAAGTCGCACGGCGCGTCAAAGGCAAAATCGGTCACCGCAAGCATATTGCAAGCAAAATCCCTTGCCGAAAGCAAGATTTGTGACAAAATCGCAAGCGGTATGAGTGTACTCGACAAACCCGAAACCGCCGAAAACTAAACGGTAATGCAATCCGAAATCAAACGAATAAACGCCGAAAATAAGCGATAATCAAGCGAAAACGGCAAAATTATCGTCGCAAATCACGCAAAAAAGTTACCGAAAAAATTGCGAAAAACACGCAAAAACAACTGCATTTTTCAATAAGAATGGAAGAAAAAGACATAAAGAAAATAGAAAAAATCGTCGGATACACGTTCAATGACAAGTCGTTGCTTCAACGTGCGCTTACGCACGGTTCGGCTTCCAAAAACGCGCTTGAAAACTATCAATCGTTGGAGTTTTTGGGGGATAGTATTCTTGACTTCATCGTTGCCAAACGCCTTATGGAAATCAATCCGAACGCACACGAGGGCGCACTTACGAGAATCCGTGCAACTATCGTGTCCAAAGAGCCGCTCGCAGAGGAAGTCAAGAAACTCGGACTTGAAAATTATCTTATAGTAGGCAAAGGCGAAAACGTCGCGTATATCAGTTCGCAAGCCAAAATTATGTCCGACCTGTTCGAGTCTATGATTGCGGCAATCTATCTCGACAGCAAGAGCATAGACGTTGCAGAGAAGTTTATTCTTTCAAAACTTGCGGATTTGTTCAACGGCAAATGCAAACATTTCGGCGAGGATGATTACAAGAGCAGACTCAACGAGTTTGCGTCGAGAAACGACGTTTCGGTGTCGTATAGCGAAGTCGAGCGCACGGGCCCTGCGCACAATCCGACTTTCGTCGTCGAAGTGAAAATCAACACGTTCACGGCAGGCGTAGGCAAAGGCAAGAGCAAAAGAGAAGCCGAGCAAAACGCCGCAAAAGTCGCTCTCGAAGGTGTGATGAAAAAATAATTTTTCAAAAATTCGCTTCAAAATTCAAAACAAAACTCCGCAATTTTCCGAAAATGCGGCATAATAAAAAAACGTTTCACAAAAAGTCACAAACATTGTTTTGTGACTTTTTCAACATTCTAACCTGCTTAAAAATGTATATCTCGAAAAATTGCGCTCGATGTTTCACGAGTGGCGTGAAACTTGTGTGAAACATAAGAAAAACCGCTTGAAAACGACGTTTCTATATGTTATTATATACAAGTATTAAAATAAGGTCAGGTACACGATTTTGTTAAATTTCGTCAAAATCGAAGCGAGAGGCTTCAAGTCTTTTGCGGATAAAATCGAAATCCCTTTTCAAGAGGGCGTAACGGCGATTATCGGCCCGAACGGGTGCGGTAAGTCGAACGTTGCCGACGCTATCCGTTGGACTTTGGGCGAGCAGAGCGCGAAATCACTGCGCGGCAAAAATATGCAAGATGTCATATTTGCCGGCACTGAAAAGCGCAAAAGTATGTCCTATTGCGAAGTTTCTCTCGTTTTCAACAACTCGAATCAGCATATCTTCCCGACTATGCCGTTTGAAGAAGTGGTTATCACAAGAAAACTCGACCGCAGCGGTTTGAGCGAGTACTACATAAATCACAACCGCGTGCGTATGCGCGACATTATCTCGCTTTTCCACGACACCGGTATCGGCAAGGAAGGTTATTCGATTATAGGTCAGGGCAGAGTTGCGGAAATCATGTCCGCAAAACCGGGCGACCGACGTCAGATTTTCGAAGAAGCGGCGGGCATCTCCAAATTCCGCGCGCAACGCACGGAAGCGGAAAGAAAACTTGAAAAAACCGCCGTCAATCTCGAAACGGCAAATCAGGTTATCGACGAAATCCAAAAGCAGATAAATCCGCTCAAAAAGCAAGCCGAAACCGCCGAAAAATACTTTGCGCTCAAAGACGACCTCAAAAAGAACGAAGTCAATCTGTACATCTACAATTACGAGAACAATCAGAGCATAAAGCAAAAGATTTACGACCGTTTGGCGGCGAGCGAAAAGGATCTCAAAGTCAAGGAAATGCAACTCAACGAGTGCATAAAAAGATACGATGATTGCATAAGGGAATCCGCCGGTATCGACCGACTTTACGATGAGAGCAACAGCGAACTTATCGCACTCAAAGTCGACGCGGCGAAACTTGAAGGCGCGGCGGGTATTTTGCAAGAGAAAATCAAGCATACGCAAGGCGAAATTCAGCGTCTTAACAGTGAATTGCAATCCATAGACGGTCAACTCACCGTGTCGGGTCAACTCATTCAAAAGGCGGAAGAAAAGAAAGAAACCGAGTTCGAAATTTACCTTCAAACGAGCAGAGAAGCAGAGGCGTTGCAACAAAAGTACGCTTCGCTTTCAAAATCGCTCGCGGGTGCGGAAACCGACCTCGAAGCGCGCAATATCGACTACGTTAAAGCAATCGAAGATTTGGGCGCGCTCAAATCCAACCTTTCGGGATTCATTGCCGAAAAGGGTATAAACGACGAGAGAGCAAAGACGCTTTTGGCTCTTGTAAATCAGCAAAAGGCTCGTCTTGACGAGGAACTTACCAACCTTGCCATTTACGACGGAAAAGTCAAGTCCACCAAAGAGCGTATGCGCGCGCTTATGAGCGAGTACAACGAGGCTTTGTCCACGAAACTCGAAAATCAAGAGGCAATCCAAAGTTACGCCGAGGACATCGTGAGTCTTAACTCGAAACTCGGTCTTGCGCAAGGCAACCTCAATCTTTTGACGTCAATAAAGAACGAATATTCGGGCTATCAGGACGCCGTCAAACGCCTTATGCAAGACAGCAAGCACGACCCTGTGATAGGCTCGAAGATATGGGGTGTTTTGGCGGAAGTTATCACCGTTCCGAGCGACTTCGAGGCGGCAATCGAATACGCTTTGGGCGGCGCAATGCAAAACGTGTTGGTGGAAACCGAGCGCGACGCAAGCGACCTTATCAACTACTTGAAACAAAAGGGTTACGGACGCGTTACGTTCAGACCGTTGACCTCTTGCCGTCCTCGTCCGCTTACCGGCGAGAATAGGGGCGTGCTCACCGAACCCGGTTGCTACGGTTTGGCAAGCGACCTTATCAAATACGACAAGAAATTCGACGGATTCGTGCAAACGCTTTTGGGCGGCACGGTGGTCGTAAACAACATCGACAACGCAATTAGAATCTTCAAAAAATACAATCAATCCATAAAAATCGTGACGCTCGACGGCGAAATTTTCTCGCGCGGCGGCGAAATTACCGGTGGTTCGAGAAGGTCGCAAACGCAAGGTTTGCTCGCGCAAGAAAAGAAAATCGAACAAGCGCAAGCGAATCTCGAAAAAATCAAGAACAATATCGCGCTTCTTAACAATCAACGTGCCGAACGCGAGCAGGAACTCAAAGATTTGACCGATAGAATCGAGCAACTCAATCAAGAGATAAGCGAACTTCGTATCGAAAACAGCCTCAACGAGGACAAATCAAAACAAGCCTACGAAGTTACGCAATCCTTGCAAGAGGAAATTTCTAAAAACGCCGAAGAATACGAAATCGTCAAGGCGAGAATCAAGGAACTCGAAGAAAAAATCAGTTCTATCGACGAACTCGAAAAGGTCGTTGCCGAAAAGAAAGAAGAATATACTTCTATGCTTGAAAGTTCGAAGAACGTCAGCAGCGAGCAAAAGAGCGAAAGAGAAGTTATGGCAGAGCAAGTGACCGAAATCCGAGTCAAACTTGCGGGGCACAAGAGCATTTTGGACGCGTGCGATCAGGATTTGTTCCGTTATAGACGTGAAAGAGAAACTCTCGAAGACGAAAAACTCGACGTTATCGCGGCTTTGAAACTCGAACAACAAAACCTTGACAACATCACCAACGCGCCCGAAAAGACGACGTTCTCGAAAGAGGACGAGGCTCGCATCTCCGTTTTGGAAAAACAAATCGCCGACCTCAACGTAAGAAAGCGCACCATTTCCGACGAAATCGTATCCCTCGACCAAGAAAAAACTCGTATTACCGACGAGAGAATGGCGGTCAACGAGAAGAAAGTGCGCGACGAGAATATGCTCGAAAACGTGGACATCGAAATGCGCACGCAACAACAACATATCCTCGAAGATTACGATTTGACGTATGCAAGCGCAGTCGAGTTCAAAGACCCCGAATTTAAGGCGTACGGTGCGTTGACGGTCATATCCGAACTCAAAAAGTCCATAAACCGACTCGGCGACGTCAACCCGCTCGCGCTTCAAACTCTCAAAGAAACCGAGGAAAGATTGCAGGAGCAAACGACCTATCGCGACGACATTCAAAAGGCGTACGACGACATCGTTACGATAATCAACGAACTTACGGGCGAAATGCAAACCAAGTTCTCGGACGCATTCGACCAAATCAGCGAGAACTTCAAGGACGTATTCCAACAACTGTTCGGCGGTGGTAAGGGCGAGTTGCGCCTCAATATGCAGGACACGGACGACGTGCTCGAAGCGGGTATCGACATCTATGCGCAACCCCCGGGAAAGAAACTGCAAAACATCAGTCTTTTGAGCGGCGGCGAACAAGCGTTGACGGCAATCTCGATTCTTTTCGCAATCTTGAAACTCAAGCCGATGCCGTTCTGCGTGCTCGACGAAATCGAAGCGGCTCTCGACGACGCCAACGTCAACTTGTTTGCGGAATTCCTCAAAAAATTCAGCGACTATACGCAGTTTATCGTCATCACGCACAGAAAACCGACTATGCGCCACGCAGACACGATTTTCGGTGTTACGATGGAAGAAAAGGGCGTAACGAAGATTGTTTCGATTGAGTTTGAGGAAGCGGCGAAACATGCAAAATAATCGGCACAAAGGCAACGGCAACACGCAGGTATGCGTATTGCCGAGAGCCTTGCTGGATTATTTTGCCACTAACGCGCACATTGCTCAAACGGCGTTGCGGCAAAGTCAATCGCCCGCTTTGTCATTCAGAGCGAAGCGTGGGGATCCCCTAAATAGAAACGAAAACTTTGGGGCGATTGTCAAAAGCCGCACTTGTTCTCGCAATCACTAACCGCGCAGAGAATTTGTGCTATCAGTTAAAGCACGGACAAAACCTCAAGTCGCAATTTCGCCAAATTATCTGCTTGGTAAAAGCGCACTTCGTGCGTGAGTGGAAAAATAAACACATACAAAATATTTCTTTAAGGTGGACTATGGGATTTTTTCAAAAAATCGTACAAGGGATAAAGAAAACCAAAGACGCGTTTTCAAAGAAATTGTTTTTTGCTTTCTCGGCAAGAGAACTCAACGACGAGTTCTATGAGAATCTCGAAGAAGCATTGCTCACCGCAGACGTCGGTATAACCGCAACCGAAAACCTCATCGACGAACTCAAAGACGAGATTTTCAAACGCAAAATCAAGAAACCCGAAGACGCAAAGTCCGTTCTTGCCGAACTTATGACAGAGGACATCGACTACGATATTCCCGAATACGAATATCCGCTCGTCATATTGCTTTCCGGCGTAAACGGCGTGGGCAAAACCACGGCAATCGGCAAACTCGCGCATATGTTCAAAGAGCAAGGACATTCGGTTGTCGTTGCTGCCGCCGATACGTTCAGAGCCGCCGCAAGCGAACAACTCGAAGTGTGGGGCGAGCGCGCGGGCGTGAGAGTTATCCGTCACAACGAGGGCGCTGACCCTGCGGCTGTCGTGTTCGACGCGATTTCTTCGGCAAAAGCGAAGGGTAACGACGTGATTTTGGTTGACACCGCCGGCAGACTTCACAACAAAAAGAACCTTATGGCGGAACTCCAAAAGATTTGCCGCGTGGTCGAGCGTGAATTGCCGAACGCGGACTTCCGCAAATATCTCGTTCTCGACGCAACGACGGGGCAAAACGCGGTGTCGCAAGCGGAAATTTTCAGCGAGGACATCGACACTGACGGTATTATCCTCACCAAACTCGACGGAACGGCAAAGGGCGGCGTAGTGCTTGCGATAAGCGAGGAACTCGGACTTCCCGTAGTGTACGTCGGCGTCGGCGAAAAAATCGACGATTTGATTCCGTTCGACGCAAAAGACTTTATCAACGCGTTGTTGTGATAATATCAAAAAAACCACGTTAGATTATTGAAATCGCAACGATATGATGTTGAGATAACGATATTACATTTGATTATATAAAATAATTTGTGGGTGTCTTGCAAAAATGCTTGACACCTTTCTTATTTCGGAGTATGATTGTGTCAAGTTAAAATGCTTGATAGGGTGATATGGATAGATTTGAAATTTCCACGCTCAGAAGTTACTACGGTGCGCTTCTGACTCAAAGACAAAACGATTTGCTCGTTATGCACTATGACGAGGATTTGTCTTTCGGGGAAATCGCAAATATCGTCGGCATATCTCGTCAAGCCGTTCTCGACGGCATAAACAAGGGCGAAAAACACCTTTGCGAGTACGAACAAAAACTTCGTCTCGTCGAGAAAGACAAAAAAATGCACGCAGTTATCGATTCGCTCGAAAAGGTCGATAACAAAACTGCAAAAAATTGCGCTCAGCAACTTCGGTTGTTAATGGAGGAATAAATGGCACTTTTTGAAAGTTTATCCGACAGAATGAACCATATTTTTTCCAAACTTCGCAACAAAGGCAAGTTGACGGAATTGGAAATCAAGCAAGCGATGCGTGAAATTCGCGTGGCTTTGCTCGAAGCGGACGTAAACTACAACGTCGTAAAGGATTTTACGACAAAAGTGAGCGAAAAGGCTCTCGGCGAGGATATTCTCAAATCCTTGACCCCTGCGCAACAAATCGTCAAAATCGTCAACGAGGAACTTTGCGCCCTGATGGGCAGTACGCATCAGAAACTTGCCGTAAGCGACAAACAACCCACGATTTACATGATGTGCGGTTTGCAAGGCGCGGGCAAGACGACGATGTGCGGCAAACTTGCGACGTATCTTAAAAAGCAAAACAAAAAGGTACTTTTGGTTGCGGGGGATATATACAGACCTGCGGCAATCCAACAACTTCACGTCGTTGCGAAAAAGGCTAACACCGAATGTTTCGATATGGGGCAGGTCGATCCCGTGAAGATTGCAAAGGCAGGCGTCGAATACGCGCTCAAAAACGGCTACGACACGATGATTATCGACACGGCGGGACGCTTGCATATCGACGAAAACCTTATGCAAGAGTTGATAAACGTCAAAAACGCCGTCAGCCCCACCGAAATTTTGCTTGTGGTTGACAGTATGACGGGTCAAGACGCAGTCACCGTTGCGGATACTTTCAACAAAAAACTCGACATCACCGGCGTGATTATGACCAAACTCGACGGCGACACGAGGGGCGGCGCGGCACTTTCCATAAAAGCAGTGACGGGCAAACCAATCAAATTCAACGGTACGGGCGAGAAGATGGAAGACCTCGAACCTTTCCATCCCGAACGTATGGCGTCGAGAATCCTCGGTATGGGCGACGTGCTTACGCTCATCGAGAAAGCCGAAGCCGCGATTTCGCAAGAAGAAGCGGTGAAACTTCAAAAGAAACTCAAAGAAAATTCTTTTGACCTCGAGGACTACTTGCAACAACTCGACAGTATGAAGAAGATGGGCAATCTTCAAGATATGATGTCGATGATACCGGGCTTTTCGGGCAAACTCAAACAAGGGGCGCAAATCGATGAAAAGCAGATTGCAAGGACGAAAGCAATCATTCAATCGATGACGCCCAAAGAGAGAAGAAATCCCGAAATCATCAAAGCGTCGCAAAAGAAACGCATATCCAAAGGAAGCGGAACTTCCATTCAAGAAGTCAATCAACTGCTCAAACAGTTTGAAATGACGAAGGATATGATGGCAAGAATGCAAAAGGGCGGACTTAAAGGTTTGAGAGGACTTAAAGGCTTGTTCTGATAAAAACCGCACGAAGTATTCTAAAAATCGCAAAAATATAGAAATATATCAATAAAAATCTTATCACAAATGGAGGATTAACTATTATGGTTAAACTTAGACTCACCAGAATGGGCGCAACAAAAGCACCTTTCTATCGTATCGTTGCAATGGATTCTCGCAAAGCAAGAGACGGCAAATATATCGACCAAATCGGTATCTATAACCCCGTTTCCGAACCCAAGCAAATCGTCATCGACGCCGACAAAGCAAAAGAATGGCTCGCAAAAGGCGCACAACCCACCGATACGGTTATGGGCTTGCTCGTTTCTCAAGGCATCGTCGAGAAGAAGTAATTGGTGACGACAATGATTGAACTGGTCGAATATCTTGTTTCCTCTCTCGTTCCCGACGGCGATTACACCGTTGAGCAAAGAGACGGAAACAATGCAAACGACATCGTTATCACGATTGCAAAAAAGGACATCGGCAAGATTATCGGCAAGCAAGGCAGAATCGCAAAAGCAATCCGCACGCTCGTCAAATCCGCAAGTTCGAAGAGCAACGTGAGATACAATGTTGTCATCGAAGAAAAAGATGAAATCTGAATTGACAATAGGCAAGGTGCTTAAACCGCGCGGCTTGAAAGGGGAACTCAAAATAGAGATATATTCCTCCGATTCCGCACGGTTTTCCCGCCTTAAAAAACTCAAAATCGACGGAATCGAATACGCGGTGGAACACATCTCGCCCGAAGGCGCGGTGGGTTACGTCACTCTTACGGGCATAGATACCGTCGAAAAAGCCGAACTTTTGAGAAATAAACTTATCACCGCAAACAGAAACGACCTTCCAAAACTTCCCGACGGCAAGTATTATATCGTAGATATGATAGGACTCGACGTCGTAGTGTCGGGTGAAGTTATCGGCGAGGTTTGCGACGTGTTGCAATACGGTTCGGCAGACGTATACGTTGTCAAAAACGGTCAGGAATCGCTCAGTTTTCCCGCAATCGGCAATTTGATTAAGCAAGTCGACCTCGAAAACGGCAAGATGGTTCTCGACGATATGATTTTCCCGCGCGTGGTCGTGTACAACTGATATGAAATTTGACGTATTGACGATATTTCCCGAATATTTTTCCGTTCTGAATCAAAGTCTTTTAGGCAAGGCTATCGATTCGGGCAAATTCGGCGTTGAAATAACGAATATACGCGATTTTTCACAGGATAAACACCTCAAAACCGACGATACGCCATATGGTGGCGGTGCAGGTATGGTTATGACACCCGACCCCATCGTAAGCGCAATCGAGTCGGTTGACCCGAATCACGAAGCGTGGCGCGTCTATATGTCGCCGAGAGGCACGAAACTCTGTCAAAAGAAGGTTGAAAGCCTTGCAAAAGAGGGCAGAATACTCATTCTTTGCGGCGATTACGAGGGCGTTGACCAACGCGCGCTCGACATCTGCATCGACGAGGAACTGTCCATAGGCGATTACGTGCTTACGGGCGGCGAATTGCCCGCGCTCGTGGTGATAAACACCGTTGCAAGATACATCGACGGCGTTTTAGGCTCGGACGAATCCACGAGCGAGGAAAGTTTTTCAAACGGACTTTTGGAATATCCGCAGTACACTCGCCCCGAAGTTTACAGAGGCAGAAGCGTACCCGAAGTGTTGCTCGGCGGCAATCACAAGGATATTGCGAAGTGGCGAGAGGAAAAATCTCTCGAAATCACGATGAAAAACCGTCCCGACCTTTTCAAAGATGCGGATTTGAAAGCGTATTTGCCCCAAAAGAAGAAAAAACACCGTCGATAATCGGCGGCTTTTTTTGAAGTTTACAACAAAAACAATCAAAGCGAAAACGCATTGTTTTGCGCTTTTCGTTTTGCGTTAAGAAATCGGCAAATCGATTGCGATTATAGTAAAATATGCCGATAGAATACCGATTTTGCCAAAAATAATCGTTTTATGCTAATAAATTTAAACTATTATAAATCGATTGCAACGTCAGTTGCGGTCGGCAACGACGATAACGAAATAATAGGCAAAAAAGAAGGACTCTATGAATATACAATGGTTTCCCGGTCATATGACGAAAGCGATAAGAATGATGGAGGACAATCTCCGTCTTGTCGACGCACTCATTTACGTCATCGACGCAAGAGCGGTTTATTCTTGCGACAATCCGCTTTTCAACAAACTTTTGCAAGGCAAAAAGGTGCTTTACGTTTTCAACAAGTGCGACCTCGTTGAAAAAAGCGACCTCGATTTGTGGTGCAAGGAATTTGAAAAGCAGGGAAAACCGTACGTCAAGGCGATAGGCACGTCGGGGGATTGTTCGCAAATCGTTGCGGGACTCAAACGCGTCGTTGCCGACAAAATCGAAAAATACGCGCAAAAAGGCGCAAATATATCCGTCAGAGCAATGGTTGTCGGCGTTCCCAACAGCGGAAAATCGACGATAATTAACGCTATGGTGAAAAAGGCGAAAGCGGTGACCGGGGATAGACCCGGGGTAACGCGCGGCAAGCAATGGCTTTCCATCGACAACGTGGACTTTTTGGACACGCCGGGAACGCTTTGGGGCAAGTTCGAAGACCAAAAAGTCGCGCATCACCTTGCGTATATCGGCTCTATCAGAGAGGATATTCTCGACGTGAGCGAACTTGCGTTCGATTTTATCGGAGAAATGAAAACTCTTTATCCCGATTCTCTCAAAACCCGCTACAATCTCGACGTTTTGAGCGAGCAAACGATTGATATTTTCGAGCAAATCGCTATGTCGCGCGGCTTCAAACTTAAAGGTAATCAACCCGATTACGAGCGCACGGCAAAGATGATAATCGACGAGTTCAGAAAAGGCAAACTCGGCAAAATTATGCTCGAAAAACCGAAAAAACTCACGCTTTCCGACAAATAATCGAACATTAGACGCTCAATACACATTAGAAAAAACACATTAGAAAAGGCAATATAAAGGCAATACGAAGGAAAAATTATGGTTGACCCGAAAGATTTGATGACGTACGAAAACCAACTGCGCGAAAAAGGTTATCGCTATATCTGCGGTATCGATGAAGTGGGCAGAGGACCGCTTGCAGGCCCTGTGACTTGCACCGCCGTTATTATGGATTTGGACGACCTCATAGTCGGCGTGAACGACAGCAAGAAAGTGAGCAAGGGCAAACGCGAAAAGTTGTTCGACGCGATACTGTCAAAAGCGATTGCGGTGAGTACGGTTTCCTATCCGCCCGAAAAAATCGACGAAATGAACATATTGAACGCAACCAAAGCGTGTATGCGCGACGCAATAATGTCGCTTTCGGTAAAACCCGACGTGGTTATCGTCGACGCGCTTCAACTCGATATTCCGTACAAGACGTTCGGAATCATTCACGGCGACGCACTCTCGTATTCGATTGCCGCCGCTTCCATCGTCGCAAAGGTGACGAGAGACAGATATATGGAAGAAATGGCAAAAGTCTATCCCGAGTACGACTTCGACCATAATATGGGCTACGGCACGGCAAAGCATATCGCCGCGTTGAAAGAATACGGCGCAACGCCTATTCATAGAAAATCCTTTATAGGAAACTTTGTGAAATGAACACAAGATTCGCAGGCGACGTAGGCGAGAAAATCGCCGCCGATTACCTTGAAAAAGAAGGGTATAAAATCCTTGAGAACAACGCTAAATACTGCGATTGCGAGGTGGACTTGATTTGCGAGTGTTACACCGACGAAAACGGCAATCTAATCAAGCGAAATGCTAAAAACAAGTTCGTCGAAAAGGTTCATAAACTCTTGAAAATTCAGCCTCTCGAAAAGGGCGAAAGGACAATCGTTTTCGTGGAAGTCAAGACGAGGTACGGCAAAGAGTTCGGCTCTGCGGAAGAAGCGGTGACGGCGTACAAGGCGGGAAGATATGTCACCGCCGCAAAGTCGTATTTGTCGCAAAAGCACATAAGCGCAACGAACGTACGATTCGACATCGTTGCAATCGACGACGATGGAATCCGCCATATCGAAAACGCCTTTTGCGCGAACGACGCAAAATATCCGCGCAAGTAACAGAAAAAGCGATACGCAATCGAAACGGCGCAAAAAACGTTGCGAAAAACCGCACGAAAGTGCGGAAAATATGTGAAAATAAGGCAAAAATTCAAAAATTTGATTAAATGTCAAAATTTATTGTTTTTTTGCTTGTTTAATAAATTTATTTATGATAATATAACACGCGTGACTCGGATGTTCCGCCGAACAAGAGACGCTTGTCGTGAACATCGCGCAAATACAGGAGGTCAAAAATGAACATTATCGACACAATCGAAAAAGAGGGTATGAAACAAAACTTGCCCGAAATCGCAATCGGCGACACCGTCAGAGTGAACGTCAAAGTCGTTGAAGGTACGAGAGAACGTATCCAAACTTACGAGGGAATCGTCATTGCAAGAAAGAACGGCGGCATCCGCGAAACAATCGTTGTTCGTCGTATCGCGTGCGGCGTCGGCGTTGAAAGAACGTTCCCGCTTCATTCGCCCAAGATCGACAGCATTCAAGTCGTTCGTCACGGCAAAGTCAGACGCGCAAAACTCTATTACTTGAAAGAAAGAACCGGCAAAGCGGCAAAACTTAAAGAAGTCTAATCGCTTGCTTGATTTTTTAGAGGATCACAATGAAAAGAAAAACAATTTTCATAAGTGCATTAGTGCTGGTATTCGTACTGGCACTTTTCGCATTTACGGCTTGCAACAACGCTGAGTCCCAAGAGGGTGTAAATCTCGTCACAAACGGCGATTTTTCAAACTTTACGTCCGAGAACAAGTTCGATGGCTGGACTACGTCTTCTTCGAGCGTGACTTTTGCAAGGGTTCAACGTTCGGATTCGGAGAGCAACGACAATGTTCTTAAACTCGAAAACAAGTCTGCGGGATACAGTTATCTCAAACAATCCGTCAAGGTTGAAGTCAACAAGATTTACAAAGTGACCGTCGATATGAGGATCGATTCCGAGCTTTCCAACAAGCAAGGCGCATACGTATCTTTCCTTGAAAACGTCGAGTACAAGTTTGTATCGCGCTCTCAAAAGACCCCCAACGGATTCGTGACGAGCACTTTTTACGTCAAACCCAAGAACACCGACTATCTCACGATTGCGCTTTGCCTCGGTTCGAAGGAGAACAACTGCAAAGGCACGGTGTACTTCGACAACGTGAACGTATCCAGAGTCAATGAAGTGGCGGAAGGTTACGAGCTTATCAATTTCAAGAAAGCGACCACCGTTTACACCAACACCGACGTCAACGGCATTTGCTTCACGGTGCTTATGAGTTTGTTCGGCGTTGCGCTTCTTTGTTGCGCATACGTCATTATCAGACGCTTGTACGCAAGAAGAGACGCGTTCGTCGATTTCGGCAAAACCGCTGTTTCCGACAGAAAGTCCAATGTGCTTACGAAAAAGTGGTATCAAAGCGACGCGTTTATCGTGTCTATGATTCTTCTTGCAGCCGCCGCGCTTCGCCTCGTGATTTTGCTTACGATGTACGGTATGGGCAGTGAAATGTCGAATACGCTCAACGTCGCAAGAAAATATCTCGGCGTAAACAACGGCGTTTTCAACTTCGCAGAGAAGATGGCTGCCGCAAACACGACGGTGACGTATTCGCCGGGCGTTATTTACATCTTGTCCGTACTCGGATTTATCGGACAGGGTATGGACGACGCTTCGCTTTCAATCTTGCTTCGCCTTATCAACGTACTTGCGGATTTGGCAGTCGTCGCAATGATTTATTTCTACGGCAAAAAGCAAGTCGGAAACAAACTCGCAACCGTTTACGCAACCGTTTACGCAATGTTGCCGTTCGCGCTTATGGTGAGCGGACACAGCGCAACTTTCGAGAGCCTTTTGATTGCTCTTGTCGTGGGCGCACTCATTCTTATGATAAACAAGAAGTATATCTCGACCTACTTCGTTATGACTCTTGCCGCAGTTCTCGACTTGAGAGCGATGGCGATTGCCCCGATTGTGGTTGCATACTTCGTGTATATGTACATCAAGGATAACGACGACAAGAAGAAGTTTACGTCCAACAGAGCGAAAATCGTGTTCGGTTTGCCCGCTTGCTTCGTCCTTGCTTACGCGCTTACCATTCCTTGCGCGATTCACCAAATCGCCGCAGGCGACGCTTTCTACGGATTCAAGATGATGATGGGTCAAATGACCAATGTCAATTACTTCGTAAAGAACGCATTCAATCTCTACGGTATGGTGGGTATGAACGGCAAGTCCTCGCAACAAAGCGTCAATATACTCAACATTATCTTCCTCTTGGTGCTCGAAGCGTACGTCATCTCGCTTTACTTCAAGAACCGCAACAAACAAGAACTCTTGCTTCTTGCGTCCTTCACACTCGCAGTTATCGCAGTGTTCACAATCAAAGTGACGTACACCTACTTGTTCCTCGCAATCGCGCTTGCGTTCATTTTCACGATGGTCAGCGGCGACAAGAGAATGTACTTCGTCACAAGCGGAATGTCCTTCCTCGGCTTCCTCAACTACGCTCAACTTATGAACCAAAGCGGATTTGTTAAGAGCGGCGTGTTGTCAAGCGCAATCACCAACTTTGAAACGACGGGAGCGTTTTACATTACGTTCTGCGTATTCGCGGTTATCCTCATCGGTTATTACGCATACGTAAGTTATTCGATTACGAATAATTCCAAGATTGTGGACATCAAGGCTATGCCCGAAACAGTCGGCAACACTTTGAAAGCGTTTGTCAAGAGAGTAGGTGCAAAACTTAAAAAGGAAGACGTCGAATAAGAATCGGCAAAACTTAACGAAAACGGCACTCGAAAGAGTGCCGTTTGTAATTGAATTTGTGATTTTAACTATCTTGCTTGTCTAACTTGTCAACGAACTATCTGTTCGATTTTCTAACAAATAACGCAATGAAAATGTTTATTTGATTTTTAAGTTGCGTTATTTTTTGCGTCGGGGTTATTTGTTCGAGGGCAGATTCTTTTCAAGGCAACGGAAGGTCATAAACTTTCCCGCCAAGTCGTTCATTTGCGCCGCGTCCATATGCTCGAAGATAACGTTGTTTGCGTATTTGGTTGCGTCTTCGAGAGTTTCTTGCGACTTTATCGTCCACATAAGGATAGGTACTTTTTTGCCCCATTTGACAATCCACTTGTTTTCTTTGAATTTTCTGTCAACCGCGCGAACGTCGTACGCGATGAAGTCGGGGCGGGTGATTTTGTTTATCCAAAGTTTGCCCATAAAGTCGGTTGCCCACCATCTGTTGTGCTTTCCGTCGGGGGAACACCAAGTGCAAAGTTCGCCAACGGCGTAGTCCGAATGGCGTTTTGCGTACAAAACCGCGCCGAAATCGAATGATTGAAGGGCGATGTTGCCTTTGTAGCCCACTTCGTTCAAAACCTTTATCGTTTCTCTCACGATACGATGATTGAAAGGATTGATACCTTTGATTTCGCAAAGTATGCCGACTTTTCCGTCTACGAGAGCGAGAAACTCTTTGAAAGTGGGTATCGTATATTCGGAATTTGCAAGGGGATAGGATTTGAGTTCCGCCACGGTGCAGTCTTTGACGAGTTTGTCGATTCCGCAAACTCTTTTTAGGTTGTCGTCGTGGAAAACGACCACCTCGCCGTCTTTTGTGACATGAACGTCGATTTCTATGTTGAAGTTATGCGCAATCGCTTGTTCGTATGCGGGCATACTGTTTTCGGGATATTGATCGTCGTGCAAACCGCGATGTGCAACGGGCCTGTCGAAAAGCCATTGAAAATTCATACTTAACCCTCTTTTTTATCATTTTATTTTGTTGATAAAATTTTATTATTCAATTATAATAAAGTCAATAGTTTTCAAAATTTATTCCGAATTTTTGCGATATTGCGGAAGTTCGAGAACGCAGAGGGCAAGTTGAGCAAGAAACACATACGCAATTTTTCCATAATCGCGCACATCGACCACGGCAAGAGTACGCTTGCCGACCGACTCATCGAAAAGACGGGTACTGTTTCCGCGCGCGAAATGTCCGAGCAACTTCTCGACAATATGGAAATCGAAAAAGAGAGAGGGATTACCATAAAACTTCAGACGTGCAGGCTGTATTATCAGTATAAGGGCGAGGAATACATCTTCAACCTTATCGACACCCCCGGTCACGTTGACTTCACCTACGAAGTTTCGCGCTCTCTCGCTGCTTGCGAAGGCGCGTTGCTTGTTGTCGACGCAACGCAGGGCGTAGAGGCTCAAACGCTGTCAAACGTCTATCTCGCTCTTGAAAACGACCTCGAAATATTGCCCGTCATCAACAAAATCGACCTCGCTTCCGCCGACGTGGACGCGGTGAAACTGGAAATTGAGGACATCATAGGACTCGACACCGACGGTTGTCCGCTCGTATCGGCAAAAGAGGGCATAGGAATCGACAATCTAATCGAACAGATAATCGAAAAACTGCCTGCGCCGAAGGGCGACGACGACGCGCCGCTCAAAGCGTTGATTTTCGACAGTTTTTACGACAATTATCGCGGCGCAATCTCTATGGTGCGCATTATGGACGGCACGGTAAAGGTCGGCGATACGATAAAAATGATGTCGTCGGGCAAAACGTTCGAAGTTGTCGAAGTCGGTTATTTTTCACCGGGTATGCGCCCTTGCGACGCGCTTAGTTCGGGCGAAGTCGGATATATTGCGGCAAGCATAAAGAACGTAAGCGACACGGCTGTGGGCGATACGATCACCAACGCGCAAAATCCCGCAAAAGAGGCGCTTCCGGGGTATAAAAAGGCTACGCCGATGGTGTATACGGGCGTTTTCCCTGCGGACGGCGCAAGATACGACGATTTGAAAGAGGCTCTTTTGAAATTGCAACTCAACGACGCCTCATTAAGTTTCGACCCCGAAGTTTCCACCGCGCTCGGATTCGGTTTCCGTTGCGGTTTTCTCGGCCTTTTGCATATGGAAATCATCGAGGAACGCCTCGAAAGAGAGTTCGACCTCGATTTGATAACCACCGCGCCGAGCGTTTCGTACATCGTCACCAAGACAAACGGCGAAAAACTCACAATCGACAATCCGACCGCATTGCCAAACCCCAGCGAGATTGCGAGCATAGAAGAACCTATTGTCAAAGCAACGCTTTACACGCCGCCCGAATACGTCGGACCGATTATGGAACTTTGTCAGGGCAAGAGAGGTGTGTTCGTGGATATGAGTTACATCGACCCGACCCGCGTTCAACTCATATATCGTATGCCGCTCAACGAAATCATTTACGACTTTTTCGACAGCCTCAAATCGAGAACGCGCGGTTATGCGTCCCTCGACTACGAAATGGACGGCTACGAAAAGAGCGACCTTGTGCGCCTCGATATGATGATAAACGGCGATATGTGCGACGCGCTTTCCATAATCGTGCATAAAGACAACGCATACGCAAGGGGCAGAGGCATTGCCGAAAAACTCAAAGACGTCATTCCTCGTCAACTTTTCGAGATACCCATTCAAGCCACCGTCGGCGGCAAAATCATCGCGAGAGAAACCGTCAAAGCAATGCGCAAAGATGTGCTTGCAAAATGCTACGGCGGCGACATAACGAGAAAGAAAAAGTTGCTCGAAAAACAGAAGGAGGGCAAAAAACGTATGCGCAAAGTGGGCAGTGTGGAAGTGCCGAGCGAGGCGTTTATTTCCATACTCAAAGTCGACCCCAACAAATAAAATCAAACCCCGAAAAACGCAAATTTTTTCGGGGTTTTCAAACAAAAAAATGCAAATTTACGTCCATATTCCGTTCTGTAAATCGAAGTGCAGATATTGCGATTTCAACTCCTACGCTTGTCACGACAAACAAGCGATTTTCGCTTATCTAACCGCATTAAATCGGGAAATCGAACTTGCAGGCAAAGCGTTTTCCGGCGCGAGAATCGACACGATTTATATAGGCGGAGGAACGCCGAGTTTGCTTGATGTGAGTCAAATCGAAAATCTTTGCGAAAACCTTACAAAAAACTTCGATTTGTCGATGGTAAAAGAGTTCAGCATAGAGTGTAATCCGGAAAGTCTGGACGCGGAAAAATCAGAGACGTATCGAAAAGAGGGCATAAACAGAATCAGTATAGGCGTACAAAGCCTTTTCGACGACAATTTGAGGGCGATAAGCAGACTCCACGACTCGAAAACCGCAATCGAGAAGATAAAACTTGCAAATCGCTATTTCGACAACGTATCGGCGGATTTAATCGTCGGGCTTCCTTTTGATACGACGGACAGAATAAAAGAGGAAGTCGAAACGCTTGCGCCGCTCGTAAGACACCTTTCGATGTACGAATTGAGCATAGAAGAAGGCACTTCGCTCGAAAAGTTGATAAAGCAAGGCAAAATATCCGTCCCGAACGACGACGAAACGCAGGATTTGTTCGACGTTGCCTACGATACGGCGCAAAAGTGCGGCTTCGATAGATACGAGGTATCTAATTTCGCAAAAGAAAACAAAATTTCCTATCATAATTACGGATATTGGACGAGAGAGGATTATTTCGGATTCGGCGCAGGCGCGCACTCGTTTTTGAAGACTTCGGACGGCAAAAATCCGCTCGAAAATCAAGTGCGATTTGCTAATTTCAAGAATCTCGACAAGTATGAAATCGCGGTTGAAAGTGCAAAATCTTATGCGAAAATCTGCCGCGAATACGAGGAAAATCTCGACGAAAAATCCGCATACGAGGAAGAAATTATGCTCGCATTGCGTACGAAAAAAGGCGTGAAAGCCGAGAGTATGCCGAGCGTTCCCGACGAACTCGAAAGATTTTTCGAGCGAAAAGACGGTTACGTTTCGTTGAAAAGAGAGGGTATGGCGGTTATGAACTCTATACTCGTGGAAATTCTCGACATTTAATCTTAAAATATTATTTTTTGTTGACTAATATCGATTGTCAAGGCGAAAAATATTTGATATACTTTTTTTACAACCTACGGAGGCACAAATGACACCGGATTTTTCAGTCTATACAGAGACGCCCAGCGCGCCTATCGCGCTTATCGCTACACCCGGCGCGGAAGAACTTGCACAACTCATCGATAAAAGACTTATCACGCTGTTTAGCGAATCGCATCTCGGAAAAAAACTGCATAAAGATACCTTTATCCTCAAATCCGACTGTCCGCGTTTCACAAACGGCGACGCAAAAGGTATAATCTACGAAACCGTCCGCGGCAAAGATTTGTATATCATCTGCGACCCGGGCAATCACGGTGTAACTTATCCCTTCTTCGGAAAAGAAATTCCGCTTACGCCGGACGAGCATTTTCAAAACCTCAAACGCATAATATGTGCTTGTACGGGCAAACCCGCACGTATCACGGTCATTATGCCGATGCTCTACGGCGGACGCCAGCATAGAAGAAGCGCAAGAGAATCCCTTGACTGCGCTCTGATGCTTCAGGAACTTGAAAGTATGGGCGTAACGGACATCATCACATTCGACGCTCACGACCCTAGAGTGCAAAATTCCGTTCCTCTTATGGGATTCGACAACTATTTTGCGCACTATCAGATTCTCAAATGCCTCACCAGACGTTTTCCCGACGTCAAACTTCAAAAGGACAGCCTTATGGTCATATCGCCCGACGAAGGCGCAATGACGAGAAACGTGTTCTACGCGTCGGTGCTCGGACTGGATCTCGGTATGTTCTACAAGAGAAGGGATTATTCGACTATCATCAACGGGCGCAATCCCATCGTCGCGCACGAATACATCGGCGCAAGCGTCGAGGGGATGAACGTGTTTGTCGCAGACGATATGATCGCAACCGGCGATTCCATTCTCAAACTCGCAAAAGAGATAAAAGAGAAAGGTGCAAAGAAAGTATTTCTTGCCGCTACGTTCTCGCTCTTTACCGAAGGCGTGGAAAAATTCAACAAGGCTTACGAGGAAGGCATTTTCGACGCGGTGTTGTCAACGAACCTTACTTACCGCATTCCCGAACTCAAAGAATGCGAATGGTTTGTGGAAGCCGATTTGTCGAAGTATATCTCGTATATAATCGCTGCGGCAAACGTCAACGAATCCGTTGCGAACTTGCTCGACCCGTCGCAAAAAATTCGCGAACTTGTGGAAAGGCTCAACGGTTGACGAAAAAAGGAGTAAAAAATGAAAATCACTTGGCTTGGTCACTCGTCGTTTTTGCTTGAGGAAAGCACGGGAACGAAGATTGTAACCGACCCTTACCATTCTTACGTCGGATATGAAATGCCCGACGTCGAAGCGGACATCGTAACGGTGTCCCACGCTCACAACGATCATTGCTGCGTATCGAAAGTTGGCGGCGATCCCACCGTTCTCAACAGAGCCGGCGCATACGAAATCGGCGGCGTACACATTCTTGCAAGTCGCTCCTATCACGACGACAAGAAGGGACGTTTGAGAGGGGACAACCTCATTTTCAAATATCGTATGGACGGAGTGGACGTGTGCCATATGGGTGATATAGGCGAGGAATGCAACGCGATTTTGGTTGAATCCCTTATGCCTGTAAACATCTTGCTCATTCCCGTCGGGGGCAACTACACGATAGACGCAAAGGAAGCAAAGGAATACGTTGACCGCATTATGCCCGACGTTGTGATTCCTATGCACTACAAGACCAAAGACTGCGAGTTCGACATCGACAAAGTCAATGAGTTTTTGTCACTTTTCGACGACGAAAACATCGTTTATGCCGACTCGACGACCGTTGAGTTCGACAGGGCGGACTTCGACGGCGAAGAAACAAAAGTTTTGGTTCTTGACAAACTTTCGAAATAATTTCACTCGATTTTAAGCCGTTGCCGACTTTTGTCGGCAACGGACAAATATAATTCCAAAGCAAACACATTAATATCGTAATACATTTTTTTACGGGCATTGGCTCGTATATAGGAGAAATAAATGCAAAAATTCTCGAAACAACAGTTGGAAGCAAAGAGCATTTTCGAGATGCGCGCCCTCGCAAAAGAAGTTGGCGTCAGCGCACCGACAAAACTCAACAAAGCCGACCTTGTCGATTTGGTGTACAAAATCACAAACGGCGAAATGGCGCCCCCCGAAGCACCGCGCAGAGGCAGACCCAAAAAGTCCGTCGAACCGTCTGAAACGATACAAATGCCGAACGAAAGCAAAAATCAGCGTAGTTATGTCGATGTCCTTACGGCGTCGCCGGCTCCCGCAGTCGAACAAAACAACGATACGCCGCTTCCCAGAGGCTTTGAAAAACCCAAATTCCAACCCGCGTTCCGCAATCAGAATCAATATCAACAAAACAGAAATCAAAATTTCAATCAAAGGCAAAACGCGTACCGCTCTCAAAATCAATCCGTTCGTGAAAATATTCTCGCTGAACGCACCGAGATTGACGACAGCGAACAAATCAGAGAAGGTTATCTCGAAATCAATCCCGACGGCTACGGCTTTTTGCGCGTAAAAAACGGCGAATTCAACGAAATGGACGCCTACGTTTCCGCAATGAAAATCAAACAATACGGTTTGCGTAGGGGAGATTACGTTACGTCGCTTTGTAAAAAGGTGCAAGAGGGCAGACCGTCCGCAGTCGTGAGCGTTACGACGATAAACGGAATCGACGCCGACAAAGTGGGCAAACGTCCCAACTTCGACGACCTCGTGCCTATCTATCCCAACGAGCGCATACGCCTCGAAGTTTCGCCAAGAGAATACGCAACGCGCTGTATCGACCTCGTTTCGCCTATCGGCAAAGGTCAAAGAGGTATAATCGTTTCGCCACCGAAAGCAGGTAAAACCACGCTTTTGAAAATGATTGCAAGTTCGATTGCGAAGAATTATCCCGAAATCGAACTCAAAGTTTTGCTCATCGACGAACGTCCGGAAGAAGTCACGGATATGCAACGCTCGATAAAGGGCGAAGTGGTATATTCCACTTTCGACGAACTTCCCGAACACCACACCAAAACGGCTGAAATGCTTTTGGAAAGAGCAAAACGACTCATGGAAATGGGCAAAGACGTCGTAATTTTGCTCGACTCGCTCACAAGACTCGCGCGTGCATACAACCTTACCATTCCGCCGACGGGCAGAACTCTCTCCGGCGGTATCGATCCCGGCGCGCTTCATAGCCCCAAACGCTTCTTCGGCTCGGCAAGAAACATCGAAAACGGCGGCTCGCTGACTATCATCGCAACCGCGCTTATCGACACGGGCAGCCGTATGGACGACGTTATTTTTGAGGAATTCAAGGGCACGGGCAATATGGAAATACACCTCGATCGCAGACTCAGCGAAAAGAGAATTTTCCCTGCAATCGACCTTGCAAAGAGCGGCACGAGAAAGGAAGAATTGTTGCTTACGCCCGGCGAACTCGAAGGCACTTGGGGTATTCGCAAGATTTTGTCGAACGCAGACAATGCCGAAGCTACGGAAAATCTCATCGGTATGATTGTCAAAACGACGTCGAACAAAGAGTTTATCGACCAACTCAATCTTCAACTTCGAGTACTTGCCAAAGAAGGCTATACAGTGAGAAGTTTGAAATGATTTGCGGATTCTAACCGCATTAATCGCATAATATTCATAGATTGTTTTGAAAAATAAAGTACAAATTGGATGAAAGGCAATCTTGAATCGGAATTTACCGAAAGTATATAAAAAATCAATGAAAACGGCAACCGCACGGTTGCCGTTTTCATTGAAGATTAGAATTATAATTTGAAATCAGTCGTTATCTTTATCTTTATCTTTACTGTTTTCTTTATCTTTGTCTTCTTATTTGTCATGTTTGTCGAACAGTTTGAACTTTTGTTCTTGTTCGTTTTCGTCCTCGGACACGGGGTTGATATGCACTTTTATTTCGATGATTTTGCGCGCTGTGAGTTTGTTTACGACGACGGTCAGATTCTTGAAGTCGAAAGATTGCGATTTTTTTGGAATCTCGCCGAATTGCTCGATGATCCAGCCGCTGACCGTTTGCGAATCGAAGTTTTCCGTTTCGTCCTCGTCTACGTTAAATTCTTTGAAAAAATCGTCGAGTTTCGCACGACCGTCCACGAGATAGTTTTCATCGTCAACTTTGGTGAAGTAGTTGACCACTTCGTCGTGTTCGTCCCAAATCTCGCCCACGAGTTCTTCGAGTATGTCTTCGAGCGTGACTATGCCGAGCGTTCCGCCGTACTCGTCGACGACGACAGCCATATGCACTTTCTGGCGTTGCATACTTTTGAGCAATGCGGATATTTTCATATGCTCGGATGCAACCGCAACGGGCGTTATGTAGTTTTTTATGCTCTTTTCGCCTTTTTCGAGAGCAGTGAAAAAGTCTATGTTGTGGATCATACCGACGATTTGATCGATAGAATCTTTGTACACGGGCAAGCGCGAATAGTTGTATTCGAGGAATATCGATTTGATTTTATCCATTGCCATACTCGTCGGCACGGCTATGACGTTGACTCTCGGCACGAGGATGTCGGCAACTTCGCAATCGTCAAATTCTATCGCGCTGGATATGAGTTCTCTCTCCTGCAAGTCGAGAGAGCCGTCCTCTTGTGCTTCTTCCACCATAGAGAGCAGTTCTTCTTCGGTTATCTTGTCGTCGCCGTGAGATTTGAATATCTTTTTGAGCAAGAATTTAAGACCCGAAAAAACAATCGTAATGGGGTAGAGAATCACCATAATCGCACGTATCGGATAGCCGAAAGCCATACATAGGCGTTCGGAATTTTCCTTTGCGACCATTTTCGGGGCGATTTCGCCAAACGTCAAAACGATGACCGTTGATACTGCGACGGATACTACGCCGCTGACCGTCGCGTCGGGTATGACGTTTTCGAAGATGTTGTTGAAAAGAACCGACAACGTGATGTTGACAAGGTTGTTTCCCACAAGTATGGTCGATAACAGTTTGTCGAATTTGTCAAGAAGATTCAGCGCGTTCTGAGCGGATTTGTTGCCGTCTTGCGCTTTCAATTTGAGTTTCGTCCTGTTGACTGAACTAAAAGCGGTTTCCGTTGCCGAGAAAAATCCCGAAAACAAAACCAAAATTACTATAAAAATCGATGATAAGATATTACTGAGAGGGTCAGGGTCGGCTGTTGCGCCAAGTAGGTTGCCCATATTTGCTCCTATAAATTTGATGTTTCGATAATATCACATAAATTAAAATATGTAAATATCTATTTTTGGTTTTGCAATCGTGCAAATACTTTTTATGGAGCAATCGAGCCCCAATGTCATCGCTTTTATGCGTAACGTTGCAAAATTGTGCCAAAATCGCAAAAATAAATCTTTCAACCGCTTGTCAAATCCGCTTTGTTGATATATAATCGTCACGTTGGGTTTTGAGGGTAACAGTACCCCGTGAACAGTTGGAGGAAATGGTTTTGTTTTCCATTGGCTTCCAACTGCAACCCACTTGTATCGCACCACATTATATTGGAGAAGTCGTGTTTAATGGTACTTGCGTACCAAACCCCGACTTTGCAAAATAACTTATGGAGAAGTCGTGTTTTATGGTACTTGCGTACCAAGCACGCTCCTTCTACAATACGGAGAAGTCGTGTTTAATGGTACTTGCGTACCAACCCCCGACTTCCCAAAATAATTTATGGAGAAGTCGCCTAGTTTGGTCGAGGGCGCGCGACTGGAAATCGCGTAACCGTCAAAAGCGGTTCAAGAGTTCGAATCTCTTCTTCTCCGCCACCGAAAGGCAATCCTGCGAGACCCGTAGGGTTGCTTTTTTCTTATGCTCGCAACCGTGTTTACACGAGTTTGCGAGCATAAGAAAAGCAAAAATGCGAAGCATTGCAGGATTGCTTACGATGGCAGGAGACCTGCGGAGCAAAGAGATGTTCGTTGCGAGCAACGACTTACATCTTCTTCACGCAACCGTGTTTACACGAGTTTGCGAGCATAAGAAAAGCAAAAATGCGAAGCAT
>URIX01000023.1 GCA_900547975.1 uncultured Eubacteriales bacterium
GTTGCGGCTCGTGTTCCGTCTGCGAATTAGCACATTTCGTGTACTAGTAGTCTTCGAATAAGTGTTCGTTTCGGGTGCTTTGCACCCGTCCGCAATTATTAATTACTAATTATTAATTATTAATTTCAAAACGCGCTTTGTATGCCTTTACCGTGTTAGACAAAAGCATCGTAACCGTCATAGGTCCGACGCCGCCCGGAACGGGCGTTATAAACGAGCATTTTGGCGCAACTTCGTCAAAATCGACGTCGCCGCAAAGTTTGCCGTTTTCGTCTCTGTCCATACCCACGTCAATCACAACCGCGCCTTCCTTGACCATATCGCCTTTGAGGAATTTCGCTTTGCCTATGGCAACGCACACTATATCGGCTTGCGAGGTTATGTTTTTGAGGTTCTGCGTGCGAGAATGGCATATCGTCACAGTGCAGTTTCTGTCAAGCAAAAGTTGAGCAAGCGGCTTTCCGACGAGGTTAGAGCGCCCTATTACGACCGCGTTTTTGCCTTCGAGCGAAATATTATAATAATCGAGAAGTTTCATAACCCCGTACGGCGTGCAAGCAACGAGGCTGTCGCGCCCCGTCCAGAGTCTGCCCTTCTGCACGTAGTGACAACCGTCAACGTCTTTGTCGGGGTCGATGAGGTCGAGAAGCGCATTTTCGTCGAGGTGCTTAGGAAGAGGAAGTTGCAAAATCATACCCGATACGTCGGGATTCTCGTTGAGATAACTTATTGTGCCTGCAACCTCGTCAAAAGTGCTTTCGGCAGGAAGTTTGCAAAGAAACGACTTTATGCCCACTTCGTCGCACGCTTTGATTTTGTTGCGAACATACACCTGCGACGCGGGATCGTCGCCAACAAGAATAACCGCAAGACCGATTCCGCAAGGACAACCGAGTTTTTTGAGATTTTCAACGTCGTTTTTGATTTGTTCTCTCGTGACTTTTGCAACGAGTTTGCCGTCGATAATTTGCATAGTTCACCTCTATGTCGCTATTATACCATTCCACTCGCTTCGTTGTCAAAACATCTTGTGAAAGCAAAAACGGCTTTTTACGCTTTTGTCGATTCAAGCCTCGAAATCGATTTTTTATGTTTTGCCGATTAAACGATAATAGCGGCACTTTTCGCACGTTTGTAAAATAAAGCAGCAAATTCGACGCATAAACAGCGATTTGTCGGTTTCTAAACGCGTTTTACGTATAGAATTTCGCATAGCATATTGACATAGTTTGTATCTAATAATATAATTAGTCCACAAAAATTACGACGGAGAAAGTTATGGATAGTTGGGCTGTTGTCGATTGGAATAAGGACGTTTGGCATTTTATCGTCAGAATGCTCGTTTCGATCGTATGCGGATTCGCAATCGGTCTCGAACGCAAATCCCGAAGCAAAGAGGCAGGTATTCGCACGCACGCTATCGTGTGTTTGGCGTCTTGCCTGTTTATGATTTTGTCGAAATACCTCACCGCGCCATTGTTTAGCGACATTTCTGGCAACTCTTTCGACGGCGACGCAACGAGAATCGCCGCGCAAGTCGTCACGGGCATCGGCTTTTTGGGCGCAGGTATCATTATGTACCGCAGAGACGTTATGCACGGTCTTACGACGGCGGCAGGCGTTTGGGCAACGTCGGCAATCGGTATGGCAATCGGCGGCGGTTTTATCGTCACGGGCGTTTGCGCAACCGCGATTATCCTTCTTTTGCAACTCATCTTCCACTTGCCCATCAAAGCGTTTACGACAAGACATATCGCACTCATAAAAATGCAAATCTGGATTGAAAACGACGATGTTCTCAATCAAATTCTCAAAAAACTCGGCACAAACAAAGTGAGTTCATACAAAGTCAAGCAAGTTGGCGAAAGCCTTATCGCAACCGTCGAAGTGGCAACAATGGACACACTCGACCCGATACAATTCAACGCTTTGATAAGAGAGTTCCCGACTCACCTTCTGTCAATCGAACGCGCCGACGAATAAGCGCAAATATCCAAACCATACAAAAAACGGCAGTCGCGAAACTGCCGTTTTTTCGTACGTTTTTATGCGTTTTTATATTGTTTTTACAACTCTTTACGGTTTTTCGTATTGTTATCGCAAAACGATTAATGCCGCATTGCGTTTGAATAACAAATATTCTTCAAACGCAAATTCAATTCACTTTGTTTATGGGTGCGTTTTGCAAAAACGCGCGCACGTTGTCTTCCGTCGCGTGCAAAAGTCGCACTCTCGCTTCGAGGCTCGCCCACGCCATATGCGGCGTGATTATGCAGTTTTTGGCGTGAATCAACGGATTGTCCGCTTTGGGCGGCTCGCTCGTCAGCACGTCGAGTGCCGCGCCCGCGATTTTGCCGCTATTGAGTGCAGCGGCAAGCGCGTTTTCGTCGATAAGCCCTCCTCTTGCCGTGTTGATAAGATATGCGGTGGGCTTGAAAAGCGCAAGACTCTTTTCGTTTATCATAAGTTTGGACTGCTCGTTGAGCGGACAATGCAAAGTGACGAAATCGGCGTTTTTGAACACTTCTTCTTTGGATACGCACCCCTCGACGGGCGTGCGAGTGCCGATAAGCACGTTCATTCCGAATGCCTTGCCGATTTGCGCAACTTTTTTGCCTATACTGCCATAGCCGATTATGCCTAGCGTTTTGCCGCTGAGTTCGTGAAGCGTGTCAAGCGTGTATGCGAAGTCCTTGCATCTTTGCCAGTCCCCTCTTGCAACCGATTGTGTATGCAAAGAGAGTTTGCACGCAAATTCGAGGATAAACGCAAAAGTGAGTTGCGCAACGGAATTGGTGCTGTAATACGGCACGTTGCACACTGTGATTCCGAGTGCCTTTGCCGCCTCTATGTCGACTATGTTGTAACCCGTTGCCAAAATGGTGATAAGTTTGAGATTTTTGCACTCGGCAAGCGTATCTTTGTCCATCACGATTTTGTTGATAACCAAAATGTCTGCGTCTTTCGCGCGCGACAAAACGTCCTCGTTGCTCGTCGTGTCGTAGTACGTAACGTCGCCGAACTGATTGAGGAAATCGAAATCAAGTTCCTTTCCTTTTGCGGTTGCCCCGTCAAGAATGACAATTTTCATAATTAATAAGACAATAAATAAGTGTTTGTTTAACCGCTTGCGTGCATAGCACGCCCTCACCAAGCAAGCACTCGCGCGGAATTGCGGCTTGAGTTTTTTGCCCGTCTTATTTTGAGAGCAAAGAGGGCTTGCGCGGTTAGAAAAGCAATAAATCAAGCAAGGCTCTCGGCAATACGCAAAATTTGCGTGTTGCCGTTGCCTAAGCGATGATTTTTGCTTATTCTTCAACTAATTTGCGCTTTCTGTCGTTGATGATGCCGAGGCTGTCTTTCATCGCTTTTTCCGCACTGTCAAGAATGTTGAACGCAAGCGAGCGGGCTTCGTAATCCATCTTGTGATAGTTTTCTTCCGCTTCGCGTTGCATTGCTTCGGCTTCCGCTTTTGCGCGAGTGTACACTTCGGTTTCGGTCATAAGACGTTTTGCTTGCTCTTCCGCCTTGTCCATCGTTTCGTTTGCGTACTTTTCGGCTTTTTCGATGATGTCGTCGCGCTCTTTTTTGATTTGCGTGGCCTCTCTCAACACGAGCGGATAACTCGCTCTGAAACGCGAGATAAGGTCGAGCAAAACCGCCTTGTTGATGACGATGTCACTGTTGCTGAACGCCGCTTTTTTGGCTTTGAGCACTTCGCTTTCGATTTCGTTGATAAGCATATCGATGGTTTCCATAACGCACCCCTTTCGTATAACGTTTTGTTTTATTTTTTGTATTTTTGCGGCAAAAAACTATGCTTTTTACCGTTGTTTTTTCTGTTTTTATCCTTGTTTTTTTTGCGTTTTGCTTATTTGAGGTTCGCAAACTCTTTGGACGTCAAAAGCGGCACGCAACAAGCAGGTATGGACGAATAATCGCCTTTTGCGATTTGCTCTCTTGCCTTTGTCGAACTCACGTTTGAAAAGACGTCGGGCTCGATGAAAAGCGTTTCGAAGCCGTGCTCGCGATTGAACTTTGCCATATCGTCTTCATACGCTTTGTCCTCGTCGCCTCTTATGCCTCTAATCAGCACGCTTGCGCCGACTTCCCCCGCGACTTCGACGGCGTATTTTTCGGAATATATCGCCTTTGCGCCCTTCTTTTGAGCGCATACGCACTCGCAAAGCGCAAGGCGTTGCGCCGAATTGAAAGTGTATTTTTTGTCGGGATTGACAAGACAGGCAACCCACACTTCGTCGAACTCGCAAAGAGCCTCGTCAAGCACCGCTTCGTGTCCTTTTGTGAACGGGTCGAAACTGCCCGCCATAAGCGCGACGGATTTGCGGGAGATAAACTCGGCAACCACCGTTCCCATTTTCTTGGTGCGCTGCTTATAGCGTTTGTCGCTCACCTCGTAGGTCTTTTCCGCGCCGTGCTCGAACACTATGATGCCGCCGTCCGCAAGCAAATCGAGGTCGAATATCAAGCCGAGCGCAAGTTCGCCCAGTCCGCTTGCATATGGCGGGTCGACGAATATCATATCGAACTTTTTGCCCGTGACGTACGCGTTGCGAAGCACGCCCGAAAAATCGGAATTGACCACCTTGAAATTGCCGTCTATTCCCTGTAAATTTTTGCGCACGAGTTCTATGCTGTCCTTGTTGTTGTCAACAAACACAACCTCTTTTGCCCCGCGCGAAATGCACTCTATGCCGAGCGCGCCGCTTCCCGCAAACAAATCGAGTACGACCGCGTCATGACTGTACCCCTGCAAGACGTTGAAAAGCGTTTCTTTTATTCTCGTGGTTGTGGGACGAACTCTATCGTCTTTGGGCGAGGCGAGATTTTTGCCTCTATACTTTCCTGCAACAACTCTCATTTTTCACCGTTTATATTCAAAGAATATAATCCTTTTCGTTTTGAGTTGATAAAACTCATATCCTTATCGTTGTGTAAACCATCGTTTTATCCGCTTTGGTTTATCGTCTTATGATTTTATCGTTTTTCTATTGTATTTCTGCCATTTTTAACGATAATTCAACGATAATCCAACGATAATTTTTGCCTTTTACGGCATATCCGCGCCGTAGGGGTTGGCTCTTTCGCCGTTTGCGTCGATAATCCGTTTTTCGGTGACGAGGACGTCGAGCGGAACGTCGAAAGAATCGGTTTCGAGTCCTTCGACCCGCTGACAATCGAACGCAAGACCTATGACAAAACAATCGTGCGAGGCAAGATAGCGGTCGTAATAGCCTTTACCGTGTCCTGCTCTTTTCAAACCGTCGAACGCAACCATAGGCACGAGTGCAACCGTCGGGTCGTCAACCGAGTGCGAACCGACCGGCTCGAGTATGCCCCATTTGTTGGTCTTGAAGTTGGTGAACGGCGAGATTGCGATTGCTTTCATATCATCGCCGCAAACTCTCGGCACGCAAACCACCTTTTCGAGCATAAGCGCAAGCCCTACTATTTCCTCGGTGTTCGGCTCTCCGTCCGTGCCTAAATAGACAAAAACCTTCGGCGCGTGCGTAAACTCGAAAAGTCCCGAAAGAGCGTCGGCGATTGCGCCGCTTGCCCATTCTTTTTGCGCCGAACTCATCTTCGAGATTTGCGCTTTTGCAAATTTTCGTGCTTCGATTTTGTTCATTTTTCAGCCGTTTTTATACGTTTTTTTGCGTGTTTTATGCCGTTTTTTCACACTGTTTTTACGTCGTTTCGAGCGATTTTCAACGTCGATATTTTTGAAAAATTCAACGTGTTTTATCGCTTTCAATCGAGATAGACTCTCTGTATTCTGCCCTTTTGCGACGTCATAAGGCAGTATTCTATGGTGTTTCGCTCGCTTGCGACCTCGCTTGCCGTGTCGCTGTCGAAAAGAAGGACCCTTTCGCCGACTTTTGCCTCTAAATCGCCCGTATCGACGACGAAACAATCCATACAAACGTTGCCTATGACTGCGCATTTTTTGCCGCGAATCCGCACGGACGAGGGATTCTCCCTTGCAATCGAATCGGCATATCCGCCGAAAACGACCGCCGTGTTCGTCGCTTTTTGTAAAACAAAATCGCCGTAACTCACTCTTTCGCCCGCTTGCAAGCGCCGAGATTCGACAACTTGCGAATACGCGCTCATTGCGCCATTGTATGCGTTTATGCCGAGCCGTACGCCGTCGTATCGCAAATTCGGATTGAAAAGCGAATGGCTCGAAGCAAGGTGCGCTTTTATATCGGGATAATATCCCTTTGCAACCTCGACGAATCTGTCGAACGTGCTCTTTTGCGATTCCGTTTCGTCGCGCAAATGCGAATATATGCCCGCAACGTTTATGCCGAGTGCTTTTGCCTTTTGCAAGACGATTTCAAGTTCATCAAGGCAAAAACCAAGTCTGTGCATACCGCTGTCAACTTTGACGTGCGTTTTCAGTTTTGCGGGATTTATGCGGTTTGAGTCTATCAGACTCACTATTTTTGCGAACTGCTCTCGGTTGTGCAATCCGATTGTCAAATCCCGCTTATACGCCCTGAATATCTCATTTTCGCAAAGAGCAAGCACGAGAATTTCGCTTTTTATGCCCGCGCTTCTTAGTTTTACCCCTTCTTCGAGGGTTTCGACGCCGAAAGCGTCAACGACGTTTTCCGCTCGCTTTGCGACCTTTACGAGTCCGTGTCCGTAGGCGTCCGCTTTGACCATAAGCATAACCGGCACGCCGACGAGTCGCCTTGTCGCAAGGACGTTTTTTTCTATTCTTTTCAAGTCAATTTCGACGACGATTTTCACAGCCACCTCGCATAATCTTATGCGCGTGACATAGAGTCGGTGACATAATTTTTTGCTTTACGCCTCGCTTCGCCGTATAATGTTCACAATTAAAGAACGATTCAACCGCGCTTATAGTAGTTGATAAGGCAACCGTCGAGAACGATTTGTTTTTCGCTGTCGGTGAGAGCGTCCATACGCAACGTGACGTTTTGCGATTTTCCGTCACGAACGAGGTACGCCTCAAACTGCGTTTTGCCGCTCGCAACGACTGCTCTCACGTTCTCGATAACCAGAATATCCCCTTTTAGATACTCGGTTTTATCGTCGATGAGAGGAAGCATACCCCAGTTTATGAGGTTCGAGCGATAACGCTTGGTTGCGTACTCTCTCGCTATGTTCGCTCCGCCCGAAAGGAAGCGTTGACAACTTGCCGCTTGCTCTCTCGCGCTTCCGTCGCCGGGTTTGACCGCAAATATGCAAGATGAAATCGTCGTGTCGTCAACGGATATACCGAGTTGCTTCAAAGCGTCCTTGACGTCGTTATTCTCGCCGTCGCGCACTTTTTTGCTTTCGGCGACGTACAAGGGGTCTTTTCTCGAAAGCGCAAACTCTGCAAGGCGCAAAGGATTGCTTCTGTAAGAGGACGTTTCGCCCGACGGTATGAGTTCGTCCGTAGTGGTTACGGGGTCGTTGATTACGCTGCAAAGTTTGAGCGCAAGATTGTTTTTGAGCGGCGCAATGGTCGGAATGTCGGTGATGTTCGGACCGTACACGAGTTGCTCGGAAGAATCCGCTTTGCCGAAGCCGTTGTACACTCTCGACGCATACACTTTTTCGTCGTATTCAAACGGCGCAAAGTTCTCGTCGAAGTCGAAATCCAAAGCGGAAGTCAACACGCCGCCGTTTGCCGCCG
The DNA here is from genome assembly GCA_900547975.1 of uncultured Eubacteriales bacterium. Classification (GTDB taxonomy): domain Bacteria; phylum Bacillota; class Clostridia; order Christensenellales; family CAG-917; genus CAG-475. The sequence continues at coordinate 7,676 of URIX01000023.1, forward strand.
TCGCCGCGATAGAGCGTGCGTCCATAAGCGCAACCGAAGCGATTTGATTGTCTTGAGGCTTGCTTCCCTCTCGTCTTTCAAAGTTTCTCGTTGTATGGCGAATGCTGAATCCGTTGTTGCACGGAACGTCGCCCGCGCCGAAGCACGGACCGCAGAAACAAGGCTTGATGACCGCGCCGCTTTCAATGAGCGTTGCGATAGAGCCGTTTCTGACAAGCGCAAGATTGGTGGGTTGAGAGCCTGCGTATACGTTAAGCGAAAACGCGCCGCTTCCCACACTCTTGTTTTTAAGTATATTTGCGGCAAGGGATATATTGTCGTAAGTGCCGCCTGCGCAACCTGCGATTACGCCTTGCGATACGACGATTTTGCCGTCTTTTATCTTGTCGGTAAGGCGGAAAGCGCCTTCTTTCAAGCCTAAAAGTTTGTTGCCTTCCTTTTCGACTTCGGACAAAATATCGTACGGATTTGCGATTACGTCCGCAAGTTTATATACGTTCGAGGGGTGGAACGGAAGTGCAATCATAGGCTCGACTTTGCTCAAATCCACCAAAATTCCGCCGTCGTACCGAGCGCCGTTTTGAGGCGCAAGAAGCTTAAATTCGTTCTCTCTGTGATAGGTTTCAAGATATTCTCTCGTCTTTTCGTCGGTGCACCATATGGACGAAAGGCACGCGCTTTCGGTAGTCATAACGTCTATGCCGTTTCTGAATTCCATCGGAAGTTCGGATATGCCGTCCCCCACGAATTCGAGCACGCAATTTTTGACGAATCCGCTCTTGAACACTTTGCCGATTATGGCAAGCGCGACGTCTTGCGGGCCTACGCCCTTGCGGACTTTGCCACTCAAGCATACCGCTATGACGCGCGGATAATCTATGTCATATGTACGCTTCAAAAGTTGTTTGACAAGTTCGGGTCCGCCCTCGCCTATCGCCATAGTGCCGATTGCCCCGTAGCGTGTGTGCGAGTCGCTTCCGAGTATCATTTTGCCGCAACCGGCAAACATTTCTCGCATATAACTGTGAATAACCGCAACGTTTGCGGGAACGTAGATTCCGCCGTACTTCTTTGCGCAAGAAAGTCCGAAAACGTGGTCGTCCTCGTTTATAGTGCCGCCAACCGCGCAAAGAGAGTTGTGACAGTTGGTCAAAACGTACGGAACGGGAAACACGCTGAGTCCGCTCGCCTTTGCCGACTGAATTATGCCAACGTAGGTTATGTCGTGCGAAGCCATTGCGTCGAAGCGGATATTGAGTTTGTCCTCACGTCCCGAAAGGTTGTGCGATGACAGCACCGAATATGCAATCGTGCCTTGTCTGCTCGGCTTTACGCCTGCCGCTTTTAATTCTTCCTCGCTAGCGAGTTTGCCGTTCAGATAATAGGTTGCTTCGTTTATAAGTTCTATCATTTTTTCAATTTATTCACGCCGTTTTGCGCATATCTTCGCGTATACATACGCGCATACGACTTGTAATCCGATTTGTGATTTACTCGGTAAATCGAAGTTTATTTTTTGTTTTTGTCTTTCTTTTCGGGTGTGAAAACTTCAACGATGACTTCGCCGATATGGTTGCGCATTTCGTGAATGAAAGCGTCGATTTTGCCCGTTGCGATATTCACCTTGAAACTCATCTCGCCGTCTTGTTCGTTTTGTCCTTTGACGATGACGTAAATCTCGCGCGTAATGCTGTTTTGCTTTATGCAAACGACGTCGTCGTACTTGATTTTGTCCACGAAAAAGCCGAGAACGGCAATTATTTTGTCGTCCTTGAATCCGTAGTAACTGTTGAAAAGCACGAGCGCGGCGGCAGTCGCTATGACGAGCGCGGCAACGAGGGATACCCACGCCACAGCCGGCTGTTGGGTGGTTACGCCTTTTGCGCCCGCTATCATTGCAATATCGAGTCCGCCGATTGCAAGCGCACCCAAAATTACTACGGCGACGATGACCGTTTTGACTATGCCGAAATTCATCCTAAATTTCATACTTCGCTCTCCTAAAAATGTCCTTTTATCGTAGGTCTTTTGCGATTCTGTTTTTTATCTTTCGATTGCGGCTTTGCGCAATACATCTTTCTTATTCCTCGTTGGCCTCGTCCGATTTATCTTTGACATACTCGTCCATGGTTATCTGGCGTCCTTCTTGAGACTCGTAATCGTAGTCGTCCGATTGCTGTTCGGCACGGAAGCCGTACTCTACCGTATTGATAACCGTCGTTGCGTCGGTATAGAAGCTCAATCCTTTGGTCTTGTAGTAGCCGATAAGTTCGATTGCACGAAGCATAAAGTAGTACATCGACGGTAAGATAAGAGTCATAAGTCCCCCCGTGGGTATTGCAAGCGTGGTGGTGCACAGATACACGATGGTGAACGTCACCGCATAAGATTTGAAAAGTCCGCCGACATTGCTCTTGACATAGGTCAAACTTCTCGTGAAACTCGTGTATACGCTTTCCTCGGGGTGAAAAATCATTCTCGGCAACCACCCTGCCAACAGCGTGGCGCGCAACGAACATATGCAAATGCCGATAACAAGCAGTATGGGCATTACGAAAAACGATATCGAATCGAAAAGCCCGAACAAAATCGACAACATCAACGCGGCAAATATCAAGTCGATGGGAAGGGTTACCGTGATCCTCGCAGCCGAATACTTGCAGCATTTTTTGAAGTTGAGAGCCATATTACTCGCAAATCCGTAGCGCATATTCGACGCCATAAGATTGTTGATTATGTCGGCGTTCGTGTAGTACGAAAGTCCGAAAACAAAGCCGTAAAGCGCATAGACGAAAATCCCTGCGAACACGAGTCCTACGGTGATTCCGACGTTTTGCGCGCATATTCCGAACACGCCTTTTAGCGAGTGCAACACGTCGCCGATTGCGCCGCGTATGGTGGACGAGCCGTCCCACACCGACGCAACGCTGTCTTTTATTGCCAAAGCATACGAGTTTACGTCGCTGACAGCCGCAAGTGCGTTCCATATCGGCAGAATTATCGCCGCGCCGATGGCAATCGACAGCACCAGCGATATTACGATCCACAAAAAGATCTTCGCCGCGTGACCCATATTTGAAAACAACAGGGATAACGAATACTTAAATTCCATATTACTTCTCCGAGGCATTGCCTCATATTTTTTAGCAAAACCGAATTTGCGGATTTTGCGGTTTTTATTTTGACCAAATATCTTCTTTCTTCTTTTCCAAGTCCATACGTTCCGTGCCCGTGACCTCGTAGAAAAGATTGTACATAAGCGTGATGTAGAACGGAACGACGTATAAATACGCAATCGCATCCAAAAGTACTTCCGCGATAACGCCGCATTTGAGCGCGCCCGTCACTATCATACATATTTCGACGGGAAGAATACACAAAAGCAACGTGAAGAACGTGTTTGCGAGCCGCCCCGACATACTTCGGACCGCTTGGCGAAGCGCGGCTTTTTTCGGAAGTCCCGTATGCAGACAGTACGGCGGCCAAAGTATGACTATCGACATAATAAGTATCATCGAAAACTGCATTAGAATGAGCGTAAGCGACGAGAACACGAGCCACGTCACCCTGCTCTTGAACGTCACCCACCACAGATAGTACAGCACGGTCGCAAGCAAGTTGAATATCTCGAACGAGCAGAACGCGAGCAAACAGAACAAAAGCGAAGTCAAAAGATTGAAGTTGAGTCTCGTTTTCACTCTGTCGGGTGCAATCGTAAACACTCCTATGCGCATATGCGTGTCGATAACGCCGTACATAATCGCGACGAAAAACACGAGAAGCGCAAGTCCGATAACCCCGAGATACCAGTATGAAAACGGAAGCTCGCGCATTGCGACGTACATATCCGCAAAATTTGACGGATTTATCGTTTCATAGTCGAAAAGATAGTAAAGCGTCGAGGACGGCGAGAGCAAAAACGGCAACAGCAACGCAGGCGCGACGCTCATAAGCATAAGATACGCGCCCTTGTCGAAAAAGTATTTCCATGTCTGCTTGAAGCAGGCTTTGCTATTATTGCTGTTTTTGACTCTCATCTTGCCCCCTTACTCGAACATTGCGAGTTTGTCTTTGAGTTTTGCAAGTTTCTCGTTTGCCTTTTCGAGTTTGTCTTTCTCGTTGTCGATAAGTTTTTGAGGCGCTTTGGACACGAATCCGGCGTTCGCCAAAAGTCCTTGCGTCTTTTGAATGATTTGCATCGTTTGCGCAATCTCTTGATTGATACGCTCTTTTTCCTTATCCTCGTCAATGAGTTCGCCAAGAGGAACGAGAATTTCCGCGTCGTGCGTGACGATTGCGCTCATCTTTGCGCCCAGTCCGCTTCTGTCCTCGACGAGTTTGACTTCGTTAACGCCCGCGAGTTTTTGGATATACGCGCTTGCCGACTCGATAAATTTGGGGTCTTTGGCAATGACGTACGCGTTTATCTTCTTTGACGGCGCGACGTTCATTTCGTTGCGCAAGTTTCTTATCGAACTTATGATTTCTCTGAGTCCCTCGAACTGCGCTTCTTCCTTTCTGAACACTCTGTGCTTGTTGTACGACGGCCAACTTTGCACCATCAATACGCTACCCTTCGGCGCGAATTTCGAGTAGATTTCCTCGGTGACGAACGGTATGAACGGATGCAAAAGTTTGAGGATTTCGCCCAAAACGTACGCAAGCATAGCGATTGCGTGATTGTGTTGCTTCTTGTCGTCCGAATAAAGCATAGTTTTGCTCATTTCGATATACCAGTCGCAGAACTCGCTCCATACGAAGTCGTAAAGTCTTGCCGCCGCAAGCCCGATTTCATACTTATTGAGGTTTATCGTAACTTCCTTGATTACGTCGTTTAGGCGAGTGAGAATCCACTTGTCCGCGCCGTTGAATCGCGACGGAAGCGTCAAATCGTCGTCGTCTTTGATGTTCATAATAACGAATCTCGACGCGTTCCAGAGTTTGTTTACGAAGTTTCTGCAACTCTCGATTTTGCCGTCGGTAAATCTCGTGTCGCTACCGGGGGCTATGCCCGTTGCGAGCGAGAAACGCAATGCGTCCGCGCCATATTTGTCGATGATTTCGAGCGGGTCGATGCCGTTGCCCAAACTCTTTGACATCTTTCTGCCCTGCGCGTCGCGTACGAGTCCGTGTATAAGCACTTCGCTGAAAGGAACTTCGCCCATAAACTCTATGCCGCTGAATATCATTCTCGCAACCCAGAAGAAGATTATGTCATAGCCCGTGACAAGCACGTTGCCGGGATAGAAATAACTCAGATTCTTCGTCTTTTTGGGGTATCCGAGCGTGCTGAACGGCCAGAGTGCGGAACTGAACCACGTGTCGAGAACGTCCTCGTCCTGATGTATATGATGTCCGCCGCACTTGGGGCAAGTGTCCACGTTGGTCTTCGACACCGTCATTTCGCCGCAATCGTCGCAGTAGTACGCGGGGATTCTGTGTCCCCACCAAAGTTGACGAGATATGCACCAGTCGCGGATGTTTTCCATCCAGTTGAAATAAGTATTTTCAAATCTCTTGGGAATAAACTCGGTTTTTTTGGAACGCACCGCTTTGATTGCAGGCTCTGCAAGCGGCTTCATCTTGACGAACCATTGCTTGGACACGAGAGATTCCACCGTTTCGCCGCAACGATAGCAAGTGCCGACGTTGTGCGCGTACGGCTCGATTTTCACCATAAGTCCGAGCGCGGTCAAATCCTCGACTATCGCCTTTCTTGCGGCGAGTCTGTCCATTCCCTTATACTTGCCGGCGTTTTCGTTCATAAGTCCGTCCTCACCGATAACCTGAATTACGGGCAAGTTGTGGCGCAAACCGAGTTCGAAGTCGTTGGGGTCGTGCGCGGGCGTGATTTTAACCGCGCCCGTACCGAAGCCGATTTCGCAATAATCGTCCGCAACGACGGGGATTTCTCTGTCGGTAAGCGGAAGTTTGACGAGTTTGCCGACGTATTTTGCCATCTTCTCGTCTTTTGGATTGACCGCAACCGCCGTGTCGCCGAGCATGGTTTCGGGGCGCGTCGTCGCAATGACGATTGCGTCGTCCTCGCCCACGACGGGGTACTTGTAATACCAAAGGTTGGATTGTTGTTCTTCGTATTCGACCTCTGCGTCGCTGAGCGCGGTGTGGCAATGAGGACACCAGTTGATTATGCGGTTTCCTCTGTAAATCAAGCCTTTTTTGTAGTAACGTACAAACGCTTCCAAAACCGCGTTCGAGCAGTTTTCGTCCATAGTGAAAGCGGATTTCGACCAGTCGCACGAAATGCCGAGCGCTTTTTGTTGCTCGACGATTCTGCCGCCGTACTGCTCTTTCCACGCCCAAGCGCGCTTCAAAAATCCTTCTCTGCCGACGTCGTTTTTGCTTAGTCCTTCCTCTTTTTTCAACTTTTCGACAACCTTGACTTCGGTTGCGATAGAGGCGTGGTCCGTTCCCGGCATCCAAAGGGTTTCGTAGCCGCTCATTCTCTTGAAACGGACGATTACATCCTGAATTGTCTCGTCAAGCGCGTGTCCCATATGAAGTTGTCCCGTGATGTTGGGCGGGGGCATCATAATCGTGAACGGTTCTTTTTCGGGGTTAGTGTGGGCTTCGAAGAACTTGCCCTTCATCCACATATCGTATATGCGTTTTTCAAACTCCGGATTGTACGTTTTGTCCATATCCTGCATATTGTTTATCTCCTTGCGCCGCTATGGCGCGACTGTATTCAAAATTATTAAAATAATCCGAGAAACTCGAAAGTCTCTCGGAAAGCGTCGTTTTTTATCTGGAAATTCAGCCTTCGTATGTGCCGTCTTTCTTTTCTTGGACGATTTTTTGGTCTTCCGCCTTGACGGATTCCGCAGTTGCGGCTTCCATCTTGCCTTCTTTGACGAGTTTAACTTGCTTCATCGTTTCTTTAAGGTAACTGAACGCCGCGCCGTAACTCATCGCGATACCCCACGCCAAAATGCCCCAGTCGGCATATTGAACGTAGTCGTGGAAAAACGCAAGTATTACGCCGACGGATATGGTGAACGAGGACACCTTGCCCAGCCAGTTCGCCTTGACCGTCGCGCCCTTTTTGAGGACGTAAAGCGCAATCATCGCTTGTATAAACTCTTTTGCGAAAATCAAAATCACGAACGCGTAGTGTACGAACCACGGATTGTCGAGCGTGCCGTTTGCGACGAGATTCTTGCCGAGCGGCGTAAGTCCCGTGCAGAAGGACAAACAAGCAAGCACCGAAACGTGCATAAGTTTGTCCGCAATGGGGTCGAGCACCATACCGATGCCGCTTTGCATATTGAACTTTCTCGCAATCCAGCCGTCAACCATATCGCTGCCCGACGCAAGGAAAAAGACGCCCAAAGCAACGTAGAAAAGCAATTTGCTGTCGCGAACGCCGCCAAGCGCCATCAACGTCACGAATACGGGTACGCACAAAATGCGGAAGTACGTGATAATGTTGGGGATTGTCCAAACTTCTTTGAAATCGATTTGACCGAGTTTTTTTGCCATACTGTTCTCCAAATGCACACGCATATGCGAGCGTGCGCTCATAATTTCCCTCATTATATCAAAGATTTATTACTATGTAAACAATAAAATCTCGACAAAAAGCACAAAATATAGAAAAAGTCAATACAATGCAACGAGGAATTAAATGAAACGATGCTTGATTATCATCAACAAAAACGCCGGCACAAGCAAGAAAATCAACTTTGAAAAGGTGGAAAAGTGCCTCGGAAACGGCTACTTTTACACAAGAAAGACCTTGCCCGACGATGAAATAAGCGAGATTAAGGACTTCGAGGCGGTGGCGGTGTGCGGCGGCGACGGAACTCTCGGCTCGGTGCTCGAAAAGGTGTGCAAACAACCGATAGATTTGTTTTACTTCCCCGTCGGCACTCTCAACGACAAGGCAAAAGCGCAAAGATACGAAAAACATAAAAGCGTTTGTCCTAGTTGCAGCGACTACGAGTCGAGCGCAAAACCCGTCGTTTACGGCGTATGCGAAAAAGTTTTGAGCGACGGAAAGTATCAAACAGTCGATTGCGACGGCGACGTGTTCGCCTACGTTTTCGCGGCAGGCTCTTTTACCCCGATAGGCTACACGTCGGAAGTTAAAAACAAACAGAGATTCGGCATACTCGCATACGTTTGGCAAATCCTCAAAGAATACAAACCGCACAGAATCGAAGCGTGCATACAAAACGGTAAACACGTCCACGGGGGCGAATTCACTCTCGTTATGTTTTTGAAGTCGCCAAGGTGCTTCGGCTTTCGCTTCAACAAGGCGTTCGAACAAGACGGCACAAGCGGTCATTTGCTTGCGGTGCGCTCGCCCAAACATAACGGACTGCTCGGAAAAATCGAAATGTTTTTCCCCTTCTTCCGAGCGTTTTTCATAGGATTGAAAAAGGAAAAATCGAAAGGCAAAATCATTTTCGAGAAAACCTATTCAACCCATCTCGACTTAAAATCAGACGTCGATTTTTGCAAAGACGGTGAAAAACAAACGGTGAGTGAGGGCGAGTACAAAGTGTCGTTCAAACGCTCGATTTGCAACTTTACCGTCATCGAAAAATTCTAAAAAACGAGGCAAAAATCGCAATGTTTTACAAAAAATCGATATTTTTATAATACTTTTACGTCTAAATACGCTAAAAAAGAAAACCCTACTGTTTAGTAGGATTTTTCTTTGTTTTTTATCCAATGTTTTATAAAAAACACGGTTTTTTAGAACAATTTTCGCTTAAAAATCAACTCTTTTAAGATTTTACCATCATTCTCTGCCGCTCGTCAAATTTCAATTTAACCGAGAACGAGTTTTGCGACGTCGGCAGGAGTGTTGAGGATATAGTCGGCTTTGTATTCTTCAAATTCTTCTCTACTTCCGTAGCCGTAAAGAACTGCGGCGCAATCGACGTTTTCAGCGTGCGCGCCTTCGATGTCGTATAGTCTGTCCCCCACCATCAAGACTTTGCTTTCGTCCTCGACTTTCAGATTGTCGAGCACCATTCTCACGACGTCGCGTTTTGCTTCCTTGCTTGCGTCGCTCGACGCACCGCCGACGAAATCGAAATACTTTGCAAGGTCGAAATCTCTCATTATAAGTCTTGTAAATTTGATGGGTTTGCTTGTCGCAACGCCGAGAATTTTGCCTGCGTTTTTAAGTTCGGACAACATCTCGTACACGCCGTCGAACACCTTACATTTCTTGTAGCCGTCAACCTCGTACACGCCTCTGTATATCTCGATGAGTTTTTCGATTTCGGGCATTTCTAAGCCGAAGTATTCGCGCATAGACACTCTAAACGGCGGACCTACCATTTTGTCGAGAATTGCGTTTGTGTATGGTATATTCTCTTTGTCGAGCGCGTATGCTATACACTCTACAATTCCTTGCTTGCTGTCCGTCAACGTTCCGTCGAGGTCGAATAAAATATAATCGTATTTCTTCATTTTCGTCCGTTTGCAAGCAAACGAGGCGTTTTTGCGTCAAACCGCCCCGTTTTGCCCGTTTTATCTTTATTTTCTTATAATTTAGTCTAAACAAACCTTTTCACTTTGTCAATCCATTCGCCTTGCAATAAGTCGGCAATCGGCACGTCAAGAATTGTTTTCACCCCTCTTTGCCCTTTTTCGTACTCTTTTACGAGTGCTTTTGCGTATGCAACGAGCACCCCCGCCGTAAAAATCGGATTGCTTTCAAGATTCAAGGAAAATTCCGCTTTTGACTTAAAACCGTCGAATACGCCGTTTGCAAGCACGAAACCGCCGTGCCGATTGCCGTCGCAATGCTCGTCAAAATATTTTTCGTCCACAAAATGCACTATCGTATCGTACTGTGCAAAATAATTGGGCATATTTACGATTTTACGCTCGATTTCCTCTTTTTTGGCGTCTTTTTCGGCAACGACGTAGCACTCGCGCAAATGCTTTTCTCTCGGCGTTAAATCCCTGTCAACGCCCTCACGCGCGAGTTGCAATGCAGACTCTTTGGGAATTGTGTATTGTTTTGCGTTTACGACGCCTTTTATGCGCCGTATCGCCTCGCTGTGTCCTTGCGAAACGCCTTTGCCCCAAAACGTTTGGCATTTCAAGTCCGAAATAACGCCGTAAAACAAAGCGCGCACAAGCGAGAAAAGCCCCGGGTCCCAACCTATGCCGACAAAACACAATCTGTCGTTGTCGTATACAATTTTCGACATTCTATCGATGTGTTTTGCCATTTCGGCGTGCGTATCGAAACTGTCTATCGTGTTGAATTTTGTCGCAATCTTCGCCGCCGTGCCTTGCAAATCGCTTTGAGAGCCGACGCACAACAGCACAACGTCCATATCGAATTTGAAAATGTCGTCTTGCAAGTATACTTTAGTTTCCAAATCCGATTTTACGCCGCTTCTTCTCGAAAATATCCCGACGAGTTCTATATTTTCATCGGACAGCGCGATTTTTTCGCACGCTTTGCCGAGATTCCCGTAGCCGACGATGCCCATTTTGATTTTCTTATTATTTTTGTCTTTTTCAACCATCTTTTACCTCTCGAACTGCGATTTAAGTGACATAATTACGCACGATTTGCGCTCGCGCGGGCATAATATGTCATAGCAACGCATCGATATTGTGCAATATATGCTCATACGGCACGCTTGTTGACGGTAATTCGGTATTACAAAGATATTTTCGTCTTTCAAGCCAAAAGTATGGATTCAAAAAAACGGAAAAACGTTTTCAAAGGCGAAAAAATCGGTTTTAAAGACGAAAATTCGGTTGTTTAAGCCGGTAAGTTCCCTTTCTCAATCGGATTTAATTGCATAAAATCGCAGTGCGTTGACAATAATACTGCGAGATATGGATATGGTTAAACGAGGTGATTTGTATTATGCCGATTTGAGCCCCGTGGTCGGAAGCGAGCAAGGGGGCGTACGCCCCGTTCTCATCGTACAAAACAACGTCGGCAACAAATATAGTCCGACTATAATCGCCGCGGCGGTGACGTCGCAACTCGACAAAGCAAAGTTGCCTACGCACATTGCGCTCGAAGCGGGAAAATACGGCTTACCGAAGGATTCCGTAGTTCTTCTCGAACAGATACGCACCCTCGACAAACGCCGTTTGAAAGAAAAAATCGGCGAATTGCCTCTAAATATGATGACAAGAGTCAACGAAGCGTTGCTCGTGTCGCTGGGATTTTTTGAAACTTAAAAAGCACGGCTTTGCGTGCTTTTTCGTTGATAATTCAATACTTTCGGATTAATGCATATTCGTTTTGAAAGCAATTCGATTTTTAAGCAAATAACGAATTTTGGGTCAATTAGGCAAATAAAACTCAATCCAAACGTTAGATTTACGCAATACGTTCGATATTCAGTCCTCGTAAATGTCGAAAAGCGTTGCCATAACTTTGTTGATTATGCGCCAGTCGAAACCCTTTTGGAAAAGGTGTGCGCCGACTTTTTGCGAATCCGATTTATCCTCGATTTTCTTTGTTTTGACAAACTTTCTCGCCATTTTTTCGGCAAGTTCGAGTTCGAAATCGTCGTCGATTTCGTCAAAAACTATATTCTCGACGATGTTTTTATCCACGCCTTTCTCGTTTGTGAGTTTATAGATTATCTTTCTTGCGCCGTAGCGTGATTTGTTGAACAGCAAAAACGTGCGCACATATTCCTCGTCGTCGACGTATCTGTAACTTTTCGCTTTGGAAAGAGCAAAATCCACTTCGTCTTTGTGGAAGCCTTTGTCGTACAACTTGTCCTTACATTCTTGTTCGGAACGCGCAGAACCCGCAAGATATTTCACAAGCATTTCGTAAGCCTTTTTGGCTCTTTCTTCGTCAAGAGGATAATCAGACACAGTGCACCCAAAAGTTAAATTATTTGAATTTTCGGCATTCTAACCGAGTTTTTTGAAGCAGACAACGTCGGTATCTACGACGTTTGCACGACCGAGCGAGGCTTCACTCACGCCTTCGATAAACGCGTTTTTTTCATCGAGCGCAACGTAAACTTTGCTCGTCACGTCGTTATCGTAGGTTACATCGTCAATCAAAACGCCGCTTTTGCGAAAATATTTTTCGACGATTGCGTGAGTTGGATAATCCGCGCGAATCTCGACAAGCGCACTCTCCGCTTTTTGAGATATTTTGCCCGACTTTACGGCTTCTGCCGCCGTTTGAGAATACGCGCCGACAAGTCCGCCCGCGCCGAGTTTGATTCCGCCGAAATATCTCGTCACGACGATTGCCGTTTTGACGATATTCTGCTTGCGAAGCACGTCGAGTATAGGCTGTCCCGCTGTACCCGACGGCTCGCCGTCGTCGCTGAATCTCGTGACGTTTCCGAGTTCGTCGCCGACGTACGCATAGCAGTTATGCGTGGCGTCGGGATACTTTTTACGCACGGATTTGACGAAATCTTCCGCTTCGTCGGCGTTGAGTTCGCCTTTTACGGTGGCAATGAAAATCGAGCGTTTAATCTCGATTTTCACTTCGTATTCACCGTCTATATAGCGATAAGATTTCACTCTACCGTAACCTTGTAGAAATTCTTTTTGCCTTTTTGAAGGACAAAACCGTTTGCAATCTGGCTGTCGCTGATTTGCGCCATAATGTCCGTCACTTTTTGATTGTCGACGGATATGCCACCGCCTTGAATGAGGCGTTTTGCCTCGCCTTTGGACGGGACTTTGGCGACCGCGACGAGAATGTCCGCAACGGAAGTCATACCTTGCGGTATGGTTGCGCTCGGCATATTCTCGCTATCGCCCGAAAACGCCGCGCGTGCCTTTGCAAGTGCGTCGTCGGCTTCTTTTTCGCCGTGTACCATCTTGGTGAGTTCGTATGCAAGGCGTTCTTTTGCCTTGTTCATACGCTCATCGTTATAGCGAGTGAGTTCTTGGATTTCGTCAAGCGGCACGAACGTAAGGAAACGGAACACCTTTTCGACGTCCGCGTCCGCGATGTTGCGCCAGTATTGGAAGAAATCGTACGGTGCGGTCTTGTTCGGATCGAGCCAAACCGCGCCCTTTGCCGTCTTGCCCATCTTTATGCCTTCCGACGTCGTGAGCAAACCGAAAGTGATTGCAAAAGCGTCTTTTTGCTCTTTTCTGCGAATGAGATCCGCGCCTGCAAGCATATTCGACCATTGATCGTCGCCGCCGCATTGAAGCACGCAACCGTACTTGCGGTTGAGCACCAAAAAGTCGTAGGACTGCATAAGCATATAGTTGAATTCGAGGAACGTAAGTCCTTTTTCAAGGCGTTGCTTGTAGCATTCTGCGGTAAGCATACGGTTCACCGAGAAGTTTGCGCCGACTTCGCGCAAGAAATCGATGTAATTGAGGTCGAGAAGCCAGTCGGCATTGTTGACGAGAATCGCCGCGTTTTCGCCCTCGAAACGCACGAATTTCGCCATTTGCTTCTTGAAGCAATCAACGTTGTGCTGAATGGTCTCTTTGGTCATCATCGAGCGCATATCCGTACGTCCCGACGGGTCGCCTACCATTGCAGTACCGCCACCGATAAGAATGATGGGACGATGGCCTGCGTCTTGCAAACGCTTTGCGACTATCATTTGCATAAAATGACCGACGTGAAGACTGTCCGCCGTCGGATCGAAGCCGATGTAGAAGGATTGAGGACCTTCGTCGAGCAACTTTTTGAGGTCTTCTTCAAAAACCACTTGTTTAACCAATCCGCGTTCGCGAAGTTGGTCGATAACGTTTTGTGACATAATATAAATTCCTTTAATATTATTTAGTATTTCGATTGTAACACCGCTTTTGAGGTTTGGCAACTTGTTTTTGAAAAGGCAAACCATACTCAAAAAATCAAGCAGACGGCTTGATTTGAAAAATCGACATTCTAACCTTTTGAAATCATTTTAGGTATCTAAAATATCTAAAAATTTTCTTATCGAAAGGCAAGCGGCGGTTGGTGCGTTTTATACCGCCGAAAAAACGCACGATGAAAAAACCGCATTGACATATAATATATAAAATTTTATAATAATTTTATCAAATCGAGAGGATATGATTATGTATTGTTTGCAAAACAGGTGGAAAATCGAAGGGAAGAATCTCGTATACTACGGATTGCGCAATAAACTTTTCAAAAATAAAGTCAAAATAATCGAAAAGCAACGCAAAATTATCGAGAAATTGCCCTGCGATTTATCGAGCGAAGATATAAAAACACTCGGAAAACTCGTCGACGAACAAGTGGTTGATGAGCGCAATTTGAGAGAAACTCCAAAAAGCCTCGATGAAGCGAGATTCTGCACCAACTGCGTTGCGAACGATTTTATAATACCCGGTCTCGAATTTGACGAGCAAGGCAGATGTCCTATGTGTCAGACGGCGGAAAAAGCAAAGAATCTGAAAAGCATTTTGCCGATTATCGACGATATTCCGCGCTCTAAAAAATCGAGATTCGACGTTGCGGTTTTTTATACGGGCGGCAAGGATTCCACGTTTTTGCTCTACTATCTGGCAAAGGTGAAAAAACTGCGCGTACTTGCGCTGACGTGGGAAATTCCCTACATATCCGACGGCGCAAAACAAAGCATAGAAAATGCGAAAAAGCACTTTGAAACCGTAGAATTCGTCGTGCGCAGAGTGAGCAACGCCGATTTGAAAAAGTTTTACGCAAAACTCTACGAACTTGCGAGCAACACTTGCGCGTGTCCTTCACTTGCATACGTTTTGTTCTATCCCGAAATGGTAGACAACAAAATTCCGTACTTTATTGCAGGCAACGAGCCCGTGCAAATGCTCGGACTTTATTACAATCATATGGCACCGACAATCGCGTATAAATTCGCAGATATGCCGTTTTTGACATTTTTGTTCAACCTAACGCGAGTTTTTACTCTGCGACCGCCTATCAAACAAGGTCAGATTCAATCGCTTATGACCGTAAAACAACTTGCCTACGGCAATCCGCTCGTAAAACTCAGCGGATACCAAAACGAGTTGGTGACCAACGTCACCAAAGCGTTGCACGAAGTGCCCGAATTTTTGCCACCGCTTAAACGAGCAATCAGACGTTCGTCTATGACGGGCAATATTCCCGCTTTCGTACATCTCGATTTCGACGAAATTTGCGGCGGAAAGTACGATTGGAACGCCGTAAAAGATATTTTGGTCAAAGAATGCGGCTGGGTTGCGCCAGACGCAAACGAAAAAGCGTTGCATACGAGTTGCAAAATCGAAAGATGCAAAGACCGCTCGCAATTCATACGTTTCTACAACTGTCAAAGCAAAACGATACCGTTCTCTGCCCTCGAAATTTCGCTTTCGAGCAAAAACTGCGGAAGAACGAGAGAAGAAACGATAACGGAAATGAAAAACTCGCTCGGATTCACTCTCGAAGAACTGCCCGAGTGCCGTTTTATTCACGAATATCTCGACGAAAAATGAACGTAGTTTACTATTTCAGCGGAAGCGGAAACACGAAAGAAGTTGCGACGCATATCGCGCAAGAACTCGATTTTCCACTTAAAGAAATATTCAAAGACACACCCGACCGTACGGAAACTGCGGTCGTGGTTTTTCCCGTGTACTGTCAAAATATTCCGAAGCCCGTGAAACGCTTTCTCGAAACGTTGGAATGCGAGAAAATCGCGCTTATTGCGACTTACGGCAGAATATCGCACGGCAACGTGCTTAAAGAGTGCGAAAAGATTGTAAAAGCAAAAATCGTTGCCGCCGCATACGTTCCGTGCAGACACTCGTATCTCGACGTAAACGACGGCTTCGACAAAGCGAGTTTGAAGCCGCTTATAACCAAAATCAAGCAATCTAATGCTATGGATTGCGTAAAGATACCGAAAGCGAGAAAGAACGTTTTTGCAAATTTTATGCCGTCGTTGCGTAGCAGAATAGGTGTGAAAATAATTAAAGCCGACTCTTGCACCGACTGCGGAAAATGCGGCGAAATATGTCCTGCAAACGCCATAAAAAACGGGATTACGAACAAAAATTGCATACGCTGTCTGAAATGCGTGACGTATTGTCCTAATCGCGCGCTTTCGTTCGAACTTAGTCGTGTTTTATCCGATTATCTCAAACGGCACTACGTTCTGAAAGCGAAAGTCGAAATCTTCGTATAACCGTTTTAAGGCGAGTTTGCAAATTGTTTTTCGCACAAAAACAATGCGGAAATATATCGAATTTGCAATTCGTCGAAGCGATTTTATTATATTTTCTTGATAAAATAATATCAATATGTTAAAATGTCGATAATAATATAAAAACACTCTTTTTGGAGGCTATTATCTATGCAATATTCAAGTGAAGTCGAAAACATGTGTTGCGTTGCAAAGGGTCCAAATCACGGTCCCGCCCCTATCCCCGAAGAAGGTAAATGGGTGCAAGCAAGAGAAATCAAGGACATCAGCGGTCTTACTCACGGTATCGGTTGGTGCGCACCTCAACAAGGCGCGTGCAAACTCACCCTCAACGTCAAAGACGGCGTTATCCAAGAGGCTCTCGTCGAAACTATCGGTTGCTCGGGTATGACCCACTCTGCGGCTATGGCGGCTGAAATCCTCACCGGCAAAACCATTCTCGAAGCACTCAACACCGACCTCGTATGCGACGCTATCAACACCGCTATGCGTGAACTTTTCTTGCAAATCGTATACGGCAGAACGCAATCCGCATTCTCGGAAGGCGGTCTTGTCATCGGCGCAGGACTCGAAGACCTCGGCAAAGGTCATCGCAGCCAAATCGGCACGATGTACTCCACCGTGTCAAAAGGACCTCGTTATCTCGAAATGGCCGAAGGTTACGTCACCAAAGTCGCTCTCGACGCAAACAACGAAATCATCGGTTATCAATTCTGCAAACTCGGCGTGTTTATGGATATGATCAAGAAAGGCGTCGACGCAAACGAAGCGCTTGCAAAATGCACCGGCACATACGGCAGATATAAAGCAGAAGACGGCGCTGTTAAGTGGATTGATCCGCGTCAAGAATAATCGGAGGACGAAACAATGAGTGTAACATTTGAAGGTTATGAAAGAAGAATAGACAAAATCAACGGCGTGCTTGCAAACTACGGTATCAAAGACCTCGAAGACGCAAGAGCCATCTGCCTCGAAAAAGGCGTTGACTGCAACGCTATCGTCAAAGGCATTCAACCCATCTGCTTTGAAAACGCAGTTTGGGCATACACCGTCGGTTGCGCAATCGCAATCAAAAAGAACTGCGTAAACGCCGCTGACGCTGCAGAAGCCATCGGCGAAGGACTGCAATCATTCTGCATCCCCGGCTCGGTCGCAGAACAACGCAAAGTCGGTCTCGGACACGGCAACCTCGCAGCAATGCTTCTTAGAGAAAGCACAAAGTGCTTCGCTTTCCTCGCAGGTCACGAATCATTCGCGGCGGCAGAAGGCGCAATCGGCATTGCAAGAACCGCTAACAAAGTGAGAAAAACTCCCCTCAAAGTCATCCTCAACGGACTCGGCAAAGACGCGGCGTTTATCATTTCTCGTATCAACGGCTTCACTTACGTCCAAACCAAGATGGACTACTTCACCGGCGAAGTCAAAGTTGTCAAAGAAACCGCATATTCCAACGGCGAACGCGCGGCAGTCAGAGTTTACGGCGCAGACGATGTCACCGAAGGCGTTGCGATTATGCGTCTTGAAGACGTTGACGTTTCCATCACCGGCAACTCAACCAACCCAACTCGTTTCCAACACCCCGTCGCAGGCACTTACAAGAAATGGTGCGTTGACAACGGCAAAAAGTACTTCTCTGTTGCATCCGGTGGCGGCACGGGTCGTACGCTTCACCCCGACAATATGGCGGCAGGTCCTGCGTCCTACGGTATGACCGACACAATGGGCAGAATGCACTCCGACGCACAATTTGCAGGTTCTTCATCCGTTCCCGCACACGTCGAAATGATGGGTCTTATCGGTATGGGCAACAACCCGATGGTCGGTGCAAGCGTTGCTTGCGCAGTTGCAGTTCAGGAAGGACTTACAAAGTAATCGCTTGCACAAGCAACGATAAATTATTTGCGTAAGCAAATAGCACCGGTAACACAAAA
>URIX01000024.1 GCA_900547975.1 uncultured Eubacteriales bacterium
CTTCGCCTGCGTGGCGGCTTCGCAACAGAATGCCACGCATTCTCGTACTAATCGTCAAGCTCGACGCTCCCTTTTCTCGCCGCCCTGCGGCTCGCGTTCCGTCTTTTAATTTGCACATTCCGCTTATAATTTAGATTCGCACAACCGCGATATTGAGATGAAGAACAAGAAAGAGGCATCCGAATGGCAACCCTAATTTACTATGCGTAAATGAGTTGACAGGCGGATGCCTCTGCACAAGTATATTCGCTCAATAGCGCGGTTTTGTTAACTTGCGTAGAAATTAAGACCGAGTTTGCAATATCCCCCCAACCTATCGTCGATACATTCAAAGTCGCTGCCTTCGAGCCATATGCTGACGTAGCAGTACATAATGTCGCCTCTGTCCATATCTGCTTCGCGTTGGAAGACGTACTCGTCGGAATAGAACGGCGTGGTTGCAAAGAAACCGTTTTTGCGCTCCTCTGCGCGCTGTTCGATGTCGGTCAATGATTTTTCAAAATCTTTGACGTAGTAATACGGGTCGCCTTTGTTCACATGCTTTGTGAATGCGCCGGAATAAGACACATATTCGATATACCCTTCCTCTGCCGTGCGGAAGGTGCCGTCGCCTTTTGCGTTGATGTTGGAGCCTGCAAGGCGTTCGTTTTTGGACAAAGCCGCATAGACGTCAACCGTGGTATTGTTTTCGAGTTCCGAGGATTCGTTTCTGAAACTCTGTCCCCACATAACACGAATTGCGTCGTGCAAAGCATGCTTATCAAATTCCAACGTCATTTCGTAGTTGATATGCGCTTGCTCGTTGCCCGTGTTTTTGAGCATAAACGTAAAGCGGATATATTGCTCGCCGTTGAGAGTGCCTAGTTCGATTTTGTCCGCTTCCAAACGTTCGACGACTTGCGCAATCGAATCGATTTTTTCCGTCACGAACGTGTAACGAGGATCGTAACTTACATTCCACATCTGATCGGGGCCGTCGGCATTGAGATAGGGCGTCCAAAAACTGTTGTCCATCGACAAGGATATGGATTTTTCCTTGTTGCGATTGTTGGCGGTGATACGGATATTGTTCTCTTGAATGAACAAAAGCATAACGTAGACGATTGACGTCACGATAAGCGAAAAAACGAGCATAATGAGCATTGCGCGCTTGACTTTGCGGCGGATTTCCTCTTGCTTGACCTTTTTTGACGCAACGATAGACTCTTCCCACTCTTTCTTCAAGCGGGATTGTTCCTTTCTGGCTGCCGCGGCGGACTTTTTGCCACCTTTGGCAGATTTTGCAGATTTTTGCGGCTTATCTTGCGAAGATTCCGTCGATTGCGGCGCAGATTGCGACGCGGCTTCGGATTTTTCTTTGACAGCCGTATTTTCTGCCTGTACGTTGTTTTTGTCTTGTTCGCTCATCGTTTTGTTAGGTTATGTATTTTATTCTTTCGTTTTTTTTTGTTTTGCTATGTTTTTTTTCTACAAGAGTGGACGGCATGCACTTTAATTGCAGCTTCCCCCTTCCTCAAGTGTTTCCCCTACCGTCGTTTCCCCTCTGCATAAATTTGAGGGAACCCACGACGTCCGCTCTGCGTGGGGCAACACTGACGCGATTGACTTCGTAGCAATCGCTAGTTCGTTGCAAGCAACGAACGGTGGACGGGTTGTTGGCAATACAAATCGGCTGAAAGCCGTGTCACTCGTTCACGGGCGAAAAAATCCACACTCGCCCGTTCACTTGTACTATCCGTCAAGCTCGACGCTCGCTACGGTCGCCGCCGTTGCGGCTCCGATTCCGTCTTCGAAATTACACATTCCGTTAATAAGTACGCCTTAATTAAGTTTTCGTTTAGCCGCTTGCGTGCGCAGCACGCCCTCACCAAGCAAGCACTCGCGCGGAATTGCGGTTTGAGTTCTTACCCGTTTTATTTTGAGAGTAAAGAGGGCTTGCGCGGTAGAAGCGCAATAAATCGAGCGAGGCTCTCGGCGATACGCACACCTGCGTGTTGCCGTTGCCTCAACGTCAATTTTTGCGCAACTTGTGGTAGGTGCCGTCGCCTGCAAAGTAGCCGTACGGGACCCACTTGCCTATCGTATCGTCGAAGTAGCCGTTGTCAACTATCTCGCCGTTGGGGTCGGTGTAGGTATAGTCTATCCATCTGCCTTCTTCATCGAAGTAGCCGTCGTAGACGTTGCCGTCTTTGTCAACCCACTGCGCGTTTTCGTTGTACGAGCCTTCCTTACTTACGTCGAATTGCTCGTATTCAACCCAGTTGCCCTCAACATCGAAGTAACCGTTGAAAACGTTTCCGTCCTCGTCAACCCACTGCCCTTTGTCGTTGTAACTGCCAACAAGCTCGTCCTTGTCCTTGTTTTCTATGTGCAACGTCACGCCGAAGCCTTGCATACCCGTCTGCATTCCGAGTCCGCCGAAAAGGCTGTCGGATTTGTATTCGTTGAAAAGTTTTTCTTCCTTTTCAAAATCGGCTTTGATTTTTTTTGATTTTTTGGGTTTCTTGGGTGCGACGAATCCCGACGGTTTTTCGGGACGTATCGGCGCGGCGACGCTGTTTTCTTTTTCCTCGACCACGACTTCTTTATTTTCTTTTTCGGGTTCGGGCTTGACTTCCTCGAGCTTGGGCGCGGTCTGCCCGTCAAGAGGTCTGTCTATGCCGAGTTCGCTTTTCTTTTGAGAGGCAAACGACAGCGCAAGCGCGCTTTGCACGTCGCCCTCGTAGCGCATACGCGACATCTCGGTGATGAGTTTCTTTTCTCTCGCTTCGGCTTCTTTGGGATCTTGCTCGACAAGTTTTGCCTGCATCTGCAATCTTTCCTCGGTCGCTTTCTTCGCATTGAGTTTTTGCTGTTCGAGGCGCACCTGATAGGGCGATTTTGCAAGTTCGGGACGAGGCGCGGACGGCATAACCTTTTCGCCGTCGGTTGCCTGTGCCTTTTCTATTGCCGCCATACGCAACGCTTCGAGTTCGTCACGCTCGGCTTTTTCCTTTGCGTCGAGAATCTTTTGAAGTTTTTTGAGATACTGTTCCTTTTTCTCGCCTTCGGGGTCTTTGAGAAGCAAAAGTTCGTTGGTGACCCAACGCGAAAGTTTGGAAACGCCTCTGCCCGTCATATACCCTACGCCCTCGCGCTTGAATCTCGTATACTGGCTCGGCGTGTCAACGCCTTCCATAACGAAGCCTATCTTGTTGGCTTTGCAGAAACCTACGAGCATAGAAAGGACTTTTTTCTTGTTCTTGTCCGCGTCGAAGTATTGCGCTTCGCATCTGAGATAATCGAAATTGAAATCGGCAAAAACGTCGAGCGAGTTGTAGTCCTCGCCAAACGCCGTCGCGCAGACTTTATACCCTGCCTTGCGCAAACGGTTGTATCTGTCCTTTCCGCCCTCGTCCAACTTTGCGAGCGAGGATACGAAAAAGGAAATTATCAATCCGTTTTTCTTGTAGCCCAAATCTTTGAGCGTGGACAAAAGTATGTCGAAATCCTTGTCGTTTTCCAAAAAGCGAGTGGACAAAGGAAGATTGTAAGTGACGTCGGGAATGAGAAAGTTCTCTTTCATAACGAGGTCGTAATTGACCAGTTCTTCGAGAGCGATGATATTGAGTTCGTTTATTCTGACCGAGCCTTCCGCGATATAGAAATAATTGCATACGCTCATTCTGCCGAGATAGCGGTCGTTCAAAATCTGGAACGCGTCGACAAAAGCAATCTTTTTCGTCTTGCCCGAAACGTCTGCCACCGCGCGGAAGAAGAAATCGATTGGCTTATACAGCGTTCTTTTTGCGTATGTCGTAGAATTCATTGCTCACCTTGCGTGCGTGCGCGCAGTGCGCATACACGATACATTCTCCATATACTCAATAATTATAACATCGCGCGCACGACTTTGCAATATGTTTTGCGTTATCTTATCGGCACTTTTGTATGATTATTTTTGCTTATGTACGACAAAAAAACAAAAACACCCCGAAAATCGAGGTGTTTGGTGCCGAAAATCGGGGTCGAACCGATACGATGTTGCCATCGAGGGATTTTAAGTCCCTTGCGTCTGCCTATTCCGCCATTCCGGCAAGTATAATATGTATTTGTTCTTTCAAATAATGCGAGGCGGTCTTTGCGCAGACGTCGGGATGAACTATGGTTCATCGTCTGCCTATTCCGCCATTCCGGCTTGTGTATTGTAAATGATATTGCACTTCGTGCAGTGATATTGTTGCCGATGACAAAAGTGCTATTTGCGCTTTGCGCAAGTGATATTGCACTTCGTGCAGTTAAGGAAAAAATAAATCTTCCTTGCAACTGCTATGTGAGAAAATAATATCACAGCAACCGCAAAAAGTAAAGCGCAACAAAAGACGTTTTTTATGCTTTTATAAGCGCATACATCAAACAGTTAAATTCGGGCATACTTTGCGTAATTCCCCGTTCGATGATATTTAAGCCTGCCTCCTCGATTTCCCTTTCAAATACTGAAAATGATACCATTCGACACGAAGTGCCCGCCACTTTCATAATTCCCGATGGGTGTTGCCGCTCTTGCAAATCGAATGCGGTGGCGATGTCGCTGCGCACCTCTATTTGTCCATCGCCCATCGAGCATACCAGCGCAACTCCGTTCATAGCAAGGTGATTTTTGACAAAACTATAAAACGCCGCCCTGTCCTCATCAAGCACAAACATATGGAGAACCGCTATCGCATAAATAAAATCGAACTTTTTATCGAGAGTCCCATCGATACAGTTCAGCCATTGAAAGTGCTTTTCAAATCTCGGAGACCTTTTTGCACAATACGCAACGGCCTCTTGAGATATGTCCGTTGCCAAAAGATTGTAACCTTTTTCTAAAACCGACCGAGCGTCTCTACCCTCGCCGCAACCGATTTCGAGAATTTCGGCGGATTTGTCTATGTTCATTTTTTCAAGCGTTTGCAAAACAATGGGCGTAGGCTCGTCACTCATCCAACTCACGCCAAATTCATGCGCCGTCTTATATCTCTCTTCATAAGCCTCATAGTATTTTTTCATTCGTACTCACCGTTTAGAAAAAAGAAAAAGGATAATAAAATAATCCTTTTTATATCAAAAAATAATTTCAGTTTTTGTATATTCGTTTTCTTATGCGCTCGCACTTCAATCGGTTTTTGCCGTTTCGCTTTCCTTTGCTATGGTCGAGATGAGCATCTTCTTTATCTCGATACATTTTTCAAGAATCATTCTGTCCGAATAGTACGTTCCGCTTTCTATGAGCAACTCAATCCAGTATTCCGTTTCCGAACAATCTTTGAGAGCCTCTTGCAATTTCTTAATAAAGTCGTTTTTGTCTTGCAAGCAGTATGCTTCTCTCACTCTTGCGCCGATACTCGCTCCCGAGAGCATAAGTTGATTGACAAGCACGGTTTCGCGCTTATCGATTTTAATTTGATTGCAGAGTTTGATGATGTCCAGAGCAAACGATTTCGATTTTTGAGCGAGCGGACTTTCCATACTATTTCTCCTTTGTGTGCTACGGATATGATAGCACCGAATCGCAATAATGTAAATAGTGATTTGCACGTTTTGTGTCGATAAAAGCGAAAAAAAATAAGCCGAATAGAAAAGCAACTCACACATTTGCTCGCAGACGAATTTCAAGCGTTTTACGCATTTCACAAATTCGCGTAGCGGATTTATTTCGTAAAAAAATATCTCGCAAATTGCGAGATATTTTTTTGGAGGCATCACCCAGACTTGAACTGGGGGTGAGGATTTTGCAGACCCTTGCCTTACCTCTTGGCTATGATGCCATATGCCACTTTGGGTGATGCCCTTTCGTGGCTATTCGTTGGAGCGGGAGACGGGATTCGGACCCGCGACTTTCACCTTGGCAAGGTGACACTCTACCACTGAGTCACTCCCGCACTCGATTGCTTTAACAATATATCAAAAACAAACGGATTTGGCAACAACTTTTTGAAAGTTTGCGCCATATTCTCTTTATTTTTGTCTATTGCAAAGCGCGTCGGCAAATTCGGACAATTCTTTTGCGTCCGAAAAGTTCAAACTTATCTCTCTTGCTCTCTGCGTTTTGGCGTTGAGCAACGCGCGCGTTTCGTCCGCGCCGAGCACCGACACTATGCTTCCGTCCTCGCCCTCGTCCAAAAGGTCGTCGGCAAGTTGGAAGGCAACGCCGATATTCAAAGCGTATTCGCCGATTTTTTCTATCTGCTCGAAATCGGCGTTCGCGCATATCGCGCCCGAGGTGAACGCGCCTGCGATTAAAGCGGCGGTTTTTTGCGAGTACATATCGAGAAAATCGTCCGCAATCTCGCAACCGTGCAAATCGTTCGCTTGACCGAGCACCATACGTTTTGCCGCACCGGTTATCTCTTGCGCCGCCCTCGCGAAATGCGAGCCGTACACTCTTGCGCCGTCAAGCAACACGCACGAGGCGAGCGTGAGAAGTTGGTCGCCTATCAGAATACCGTTTGCGTGTCCGAACTTTTTGTGTACGGAAAGTTTGCCTCTGCGATAGTCGTCGTTGTCCATCGCTGGCAAATCGTCGTGAACGAGCGAATAGTTGTGGATAAGTTCGACCGCCACCGCAAGACGGATAACTTCGTCGACTTCGGTGTCTTTGCCTATGGCGCGCGCTCCGTAATACACGCAAAGCGGGCGCACGCGTTTGCCGCCTTCGAGCGCGGCGTATCGCATACCCTCGTCAATGACGGAATTGCCATCGCCTATCGCATTTTTGAGCGACTGCTCGAACATAACGAGAAATTCGTTTTTGTCAATCGTCGAGATTTTCATAATCAGTCGAGTTTCAATTCTTCGGTGAGATTGTTGATGTCATCCACGAGCAAAGCGAGTTTGCCTTTTTCGGCTTTTAGGTCGGCAATGCAAACCTTGCTCAGTTCGATACCCTTTTCAAAAGCCTTGACCGCCTCGTCGAGAGGGATGTCGCCTTCGAGTTGTTTTACGATTGCTTCGAGTTCGCCCAAAGCGTCCTCAAACTTTTTGATTTCAGCCATTATTTTTCACCTCGAAAATTTCTATTTTGTTTACTTGCGCCTCAATCGCGCCGTCCGAACCCGTTGCCGTAACGGTATCGCCGATTTTGAGATTCGCAACTTTGTTTATGGTTTTGCCCTGCGTTTGGATTCTGAAATATCCGCGCTTCAAAGTTTTGAGCGGCGAGAGATTGTCGAGCGAGGATATAGCCTTGTCCGCCCTTGCGTCCGCAATCTCGAACTTCCTCTCTATCTGCGATTTAGCTCGTTGCATAAGGAACTCGATTTTGTGTCCTCTCTGCAAATAGAACTCGGAAGCGAGCCGCCTCAACTTGTTGCAACTTATCTGCACTGCCGAACTTTTCCTCTCGTACGCACGCGAGGCGTTGACGGAAAGTCTGCGCATATTCTGTTTCAATTCGTCGGCGAGCGCATAGTAGTCGTACGCCACGAGTTCGCCTGCCGCCGTCGGGGTCGCCGCGCGTTTGTCGGCAACGAAGTCGCAAAGCGAGAAGTCGGTTTCGTGTCCGACTGCGGACACGACGGGCGTTTTCATTTTGTACACCGCTCTGACGAGCGTTTCGTCGTAGAACGGCGCAAGGTCTTCGAGCGAGCCTCCGCCCCTTGCAATCACGATGACGTCGTAGCCGAGATTGTCAACGCGTTCGAGCACCTTTGCGATTTCCTTGCCCGCGCCCTCGCCCTGCACTCTGACGTCTTTGACCACGATGTCGATGACGGGATTTTTGCGCCGCACCGTAGTCACGATGTCGCGAATGACCGCGCCCGTTTTGGACGTGACGACAAGCACGTTTTTGGCAAATTGCGGAATGGGTTTTTTGTGCGCCTCGTCAAACAAACCTTCCTCTTGCAGTTTTGCTTTGAGTCTTTCAAATTCCAAAAACAGCATTCCTTGTCCTACGGGGGTCATAGAACTCACTTGCAACGAGAGTCTGCCGCCCTTGACGTAGTAGTCGAGCGAGCCGCGCGCAATGACGCTTTCGCCGTCTTTGGGAACGTAGGTTTTTTGCGCGTAGAAACACACGCAGGAAAGTTGCGAGAATTTATCCTTCAATGTGAAGTAAGCGTGAGGCCCTGAAAACTTATAGCCCGAAATCTCGCCGAAAACTTCCAAACCTTTGAATATCGGGGCGTCAATACACGATTTTATCGTGGCATTAACCTCGCTTACGGATATTGTATTTTCAGAAAATGGGGTTTTATCTGACACAATCGACACTTTATACACCTTTTTTGCAGTAAAACACCGATTTTTCGGCATTTTTGCGCTGTTTTTGAGTTAAAAAATCCCGAAATATCAAACATTTGCACTTCAATTCTGCGCCGTTTGAAAATTTCGGGATAGTTTGGCAACGTTTAGTCTATATCTTTCACTATCTTTGCAAGCACGCCGTTTACGAAAGAGCCGGATTTGTCCGTGCCGTACTTCTTTGAAAGTTCGACCGCCTCGTTTATTACCACTGCGTTCGGCGCGGTATGTTCCAAAAGTTCATACGTCGCAACCAAAAGCACCGCATAGTCGGGACGATACACTCTTTCGAGCGTGTAGCCTTCCAGATGGCTTTCGATAATCTTTTTTAGTTTCTCGTCGTTTGTGACAACGCCGAGGTACGTCGAATTGATATATTGTCTGTCGTCTTCGGTGAGGTCGCTGTCAACGAGCATCAATTCCAAAGTTGACTCGTTCACCGAGCCGTAGAAGGTGTACTCGAACACCAGTTTGAACACGTTTTCTCTTGCTATTCTTCTCATAATTATTGCGCTACGTTTACCGTGACAACCTGCACGTTTACGGACTGAACCTTAAACTTGGTTGCGCCTTCGATTTGTTTTTTGACTTTCTCTTGCAAAACCGCCACTTGCGTCGGGACGCTGTATCCCAAATCGATACTCACGAAAAAGTCGACGGTGACCTTTTCGTTGGGCAAAACGTATACGGACACCGCGCCGCGATTGCGCTTTGAATTGAGAAGGCGTATGCCCTCGACGCCTTGCGCCGCTTCGGTTGCGAGCGAAACGAGTACGTCGTTCAATACCGGTGATTTTTCTTTTGCCATATTCGACCTCTTTTTTGATTATTATATCACACGCAAAAAATTATATCAACCGCTCGCAAAAATTATTTTGAGCGTAAAGCGGCGCAAGAACGAAAGCGCACCGCTCTTGCGATGCGCTCTATCTTATCCCCCCCCTATGTCAGTTGAAAGGAATGACTTTGACCTCTGTCGGTTTGAACGTTGTTTCCGACACGACGACGGAAAGAATTTGATTTGCCTGTTCGGGGCTTAGTTCGCTCTGCCCGACCACAATGCTCACGCCCTTGTCGCTTATCGTGACGATTGCGTCCTCGAATCCTCTGCCCTTGATGAGAGTTTCCAGAGCAAGTTCCTTTTCCATTCTTTCCACAAGCAACATTTTTTGTTCTTGCGCCGTGGTCTTTGCGCTTTCGGAACTGTCTTGAGAATTCATAATGGCGTCAAGATACAAGAACTCGGATTCTCTCGTTGCGTCGCGGTCGCTTCTCGCCGCCGCAAAGAAGGTTTGCGTTACGGTGTTTGGTTGCCCGATTGCGTCGTCGGACGTCTTGTTGAGTTTGTCGCTCAAAACGAAGTTCAGTACGCCCGTTGCAACGAGCAAGGCAACCATAACCGACAAAACGATTATCTTTTTGGTTTTTGCTTTCATTTTCATATATTCCTCCTATAGGTTCTCATTTTGTGCGACTCATAACGCTCACGATTTCGGAATCCACGCCGAGCGCAGACGACGCCGCCTGCAAAAGTCTGAGTCTTACGAGCGGATTGTTTGCGCCGTCCGCAATGACGAGTACGCCGACCACCTGTCCCGACGATTTCGTTATCATCGTTTCCACTTCGCCCGCGCCTTCCACCGAAGAAAGTATGCTCGAAAGCCTCGTTTCTTCGTCGTTCTGAAAGGTCTGCGCGCTTTGTTTTGTCGTCGCTACGTTAGAGTATATGATGAGCGCGATTGCAATTATGAATATCAAAACGATAATCTTTATATTTTTTATCCCTTTGATTTTCTCGAAAACGCCTTTCGCGTCGGCTTTGATTTTGTCAATCCCTTCGCTCATATCAAAATATATATCGAGTGTTTTTCAAATATTCCGCAAATTATATAAAAGACGTAAAAAGCGGCAAATTATCCATAAAAATTCAACGCAAAATCTCGCCGAAAATCGTGCTTTTCGCGCGCACGCGCGCACGCGAAATTTTGATGTACCTGCGGGCGCGCGTGCGCGCGCATAGAGGCTTTTTTATAGCGGTTTTCACCGTTTTCAAACCGTATTTTTTACCGTTTTCAAGCAGAACTCAGAATCAAAATTCGCTGTAAATAACCCGCACTATATTCTTTGAAACGTTCAGTGTTTCGGAAGCGATAGCGACGATTTTTTCGCCCGATATTTGAGTTTTTTCAACGTATACCCAAACGCTCATAGCAACCGTTCCGTTATAATTTATCTCCACACTACTATCGCACCCCTCGTTTTTAAGAGCAAGGCGCACCCTTTCGCTCGCCTTCAACGTAAGGTCAAGACCCGTCGAAACGCTCGCATCGTTTTTTGAAAACATATCGTCTACGTTCAACGTCCATTCCGCTTTGGCTATGGTCGGAATTATCGAAGCAATGGCAAACACGACGAGCAGCGAAAACGCGCCCTTTATATACTTCGTGCTTTTTCCGCTCGGCAAAACTATTTCGAGAAGTACGCCAAGACATATTACCCCCACAACAGACATTATCCATGCGCTCATATCACACCCCGAAATTGCAAGACGATATCAAAAGCATAAGAAGCAAGAAGAACAAAAACGCAACGCCTGCAAGCGCGGTTATTAGCAGATTCATATTTTGTGACACCGAAAACAACAGTCCCGACGTTCGCGAATCGCCGAGCGGCTCGCATATGGCGGAAGTGAGTTTAAGCACGAGCGAAAATATCACCACTTTGAGGATAGGGAAAGCGGCAACGGCGCACAGTACGATTGCGCCGGTATAGCCGAGCGCGTTTTTGACGAGTACGACCGAAGCCGTGAGCAAATCCAGTCCGTCGGACAGATAGCCGCCCAAAATGGGAACATAACTCGAAACCGCGAATTTTGCGACGTTGAATCCGAATTTATCCACCGCGCCGCCCGTTATCCCCTGCACCGTGAGAAAGGTTGCGTATATACCGAACGCTATCCCGACAAGCCAACCCGCAGCGGACTTTATGAGTTTTGCGAGTTTGTCGAGTTTGACCGTCGTCGAAATATTACCCACGACGCAAAACACTATGCAAGCAATAAACGAAGGCAAAACCACCGTCGTGACAAGTTTCATAATAAACGTGCCGAGTACTGCCATAAGCGGCGAATACCCCGCGACCGTCGTCGTCGCGCCTAGTGCCGAAAGCAAGGTCAACAGCACGGGAAAAATCACGTCCGCAAATTTTGACATCGCGTTTATCGCGTCGCTCACCGTCTTTATTATGCTTGCGATTCCGCTCATAAGCACTATGACGATTGCCGAATAACAAACCGTGTGAACGACCTCTGTCGTCGAGTTATTGAGAAAGTCGCCCGTGAGCGAACACAGCATATTTTTCAAAAGGCAGATTATGACTATCGTCAAAAAACTCGGCAAAAACGACAAAAAATATCTTCCTGCCGATTTTGAAAGCAAGGTTATGAAACTCTCGTAAAAACTGCGAGGCTCGCCGTTTACGAGAGATTTCAGCGCGTGCTTTATATCTTCAATCGACACTGCCTCGCTTTCCTCTTGTCCGAGCGAATCCAAAAACTCTTGCAACGCTTTGAGGTCGAGCCCGTCGATAACCTCGTCAACCGTCGAATTGAATTCCTTTTCGATTTCTTCTTGCGACTTTTCGGCGGCGTACGCGTAGTCGCCGTCCGAAAAAACATAAGAAATCACCGCGAAAAAACTTATGAAAAGCACGCAAAAAAACGCAAAAAAACGGCGTTTTTTTACACTTTTTTCAACGCGAATCACAGGCTTGATTTTGATGGAAAACTCGAATTTTCTCATATTGTCGAAACGAGCGCGGACACCACGTTCACAAGGGATTTGACGATTGATATGCTCATCAAAAATATCGTGATTTTGCCGCCGAATTGCAGTTTTTGCGCAATGGAATCACACCCCGCGTCCGATGCGACGGAGGACGAATATTCCGTCAGATACCCTATGCCGATAATCTTCAAAACCGCCGAAAACACCTCGTCGTTTATGCCGCTTTTTTCCACAATAGAGTCGAAAGCAAGCACCACTTCCCCAAGCGCGGACAACATACTTATAACCATAACGACGCCCGTCGCTATGGTTGCAAATACGCTGAATTCGGGCTTTGAATTTTTGAGCAAAGTCACAGCAACTATGCCAGTCAAAGCAATTCCGACAAGTTTGAAAATCATATCTACCTTCTGTTTTATCGCAATTCAAACAAGTGTGTTTCGACAATTCACGATGTTTATCGTGTCGAAACGTATCAATAAAGTGCCAGTATCGACTTAAGCGTATCAAACAAGCCGCCGAGCATATCAAGCACCAGAACCGCCACTATGATAAGTCCCGCAAGCGTTGCGAACGTTGCGATTTCGTCGCGGTCGCTCTTTTTCAGTATCACGCAAACGATTGCCGTGAGCAACCCTACCCCTGCAATTTTCAATATAATGTTTACATCCATATTTTCTTCCTCACGCCAAAATCAACATTATCGCGATGCCCGAAAGCACGCACAGTTTGAAGTACATTCCGCCGAGTTTTTTGCTCTCGTCCTCACACTTTGATTTCTTCGACTCGAACACGTTTTCGTAGTAGCCTATATGCGAAAGTTGGTCGTCGAGAGCAGTCTTTCCGAGTGCCGAAAAGAAGGCGGCAATCTGCTTTTTCTCGTCGTTTTTTAGAAGCGAAACCGAAGCGTTTTCGTAGGCGAAAGTCTGTCTTTTTCTTGCAAGGTCGAGCCACGTTTCCACCGTCTTTTCGAAATCGCCGTTTCTGTCTTTCAAAAAGTTTTCGGCAACGTCCGGCATAGGCGTTTTTTTCATAGAGAGTTCTGTAGTCACGCACTTTGCAAACTCGCAAGCCGACTTATAATACTCTGCCCTCGAATTGTATTTTCTCTTTATCAGCAAGCCGACGTAGCACGCAATCAGCGCAAGCAACCCGCCTGCAATCAGCCTCAATATCTCGCTCATATCTTTTTCTCGATTATTGTGCCGACGGGATTCTTGCCGAGAACGTACACGACATCGAATGCATTGACGAGCGGCGCAAATTCACTGCTTTGCACGCCGTCTACACTCTCGCCGTGCAACGTCGCAAATACGCTCACACCGCACCTCATAACGTCGAGAACGGACTTTACGTCCTCGATTCCGAACAACTCGTCCGTGACGATAATATCCGGATTCATCGCCCTTACACAGTTTTCGTACGCATCCTTTTTCGGAACGCCGCTCACGACTTCCGCGTCGCCTATATCGAGAAGCGGCACGCCCTTCGACATAGCGCACAGTTCGTACCTTTCGTCGATTACCACCACGTTGAAACGCTTCGAGGCAATGCGAGCAAGTTCCCTAAGCAACGTCGTCTTTCCACCGCCCGTAGGCGATACGATAAGCGTGTTGCGAGGCTTGCCGTCCTTAAATATGTCGCAAGCGATTTTGTCCGCAATGCCTTTGATTTGATGCGGCACGCGAATCACCAAAAACGCAACGTTCTTTATGCCCATAAGTTTGCCGCCTTCGAGTACGCCTTCACCGCCCACGCCGATTCGATAATGCTTGCAAGGAACGTATCCCCTTTTCATCTCGTCGGATGCGCTGTAAAAGGACATATTCGTCGCGCGTGCCAGAATGTCCTCAACGTCCTTTTGCGTGACGATATACGGCGCGCCGAAACTCGACACGACCTTTCTTTTGCCGTCGATTAAACACGCAAGCAAAGGTCTGCCCACCCTCACGCGCAATTCGGCAATATTTTTTTCGTCGCCGACCATTTTGGCAATTCTCTCACCGAGCAAATCTTCAAGCATACAAAACTATATGCCGAGCATACAGAGCAAATAGCAATGCGACAAATTTAGCCTTTTTTCGCAAACGAAAATGAAACGGAAAATGAAACGTAATATTTGATTAAACGGTTATTTTTGAATTTACAAAACAAAAACGCTTTTTGCAATTAGAAGTATTGACTATAGTCTAAAATGGATGAGTAACTATCAATATTATTTAAGCGTACCAAACGAATTTAGAAACGTTGTCAAGAGTCTGAAACGGATGAATAATAAACAATAATATCTAAGCGCGCCAAACAGATGAAGAACAAGAAAGAGGCATTCGAACGGCAACCCTAATTTACAATGCGTAAATGAGTTGACGGACGGATGCCTCTGCCGCAGTTATTCGCTGTTTGGTGCGCTTAGACTCTTGACATATATTCGCCGGTGCGGGTATCGATTCTTATAGTATCACCCTCGTTGACGAACATAGGAACTTGAAGTTCGTAACCGGTTTCTACGGTTGCGGGCTTGGTGGCGTTGGTTGCGGTGTTGCCTGCAACTGCCGGCTCGCATACGGTGATGAGAAGTTCGACAAAGTTCGGCGGTTCGACAGAGAACGGTGCGCCTTGGAAGAACTTCATAGTGACGTTCATATTCTCTTTGACGAAGTTGAGAGCGTCTTCGACTTGGCTCTTGTTGAGCGGAATTTGCTCGTAAGTGTCGGCGTCCATAAAGTAATAGAATTCGCCGTCGTTGTAGAGGTATTCCATCGTTTTGGTTTCGATGTGTGCAAGTTCAAATTTTTCGGTGGGGTTGAAAGTTTGTTCAAGCACGGCACCCGTGACGACGTTTTTCATCTTGGTGCGAACGAAAGCAGCGCCCTTGCCCGGTTTGACGTGCAAGAAATCTACTATGGTCATAATCTTGTTGTCATAGAGGAAAGTGATGCCCTTTCTCAAATCGCCTGCCATAATTTGTGCCATAATGATATTCTCCTAAATATGTGTGTTTTGTATTGTTGCGTTAAAGCCCATAAGGTATTTTAACACCATGTGCGCCGCAATGCAAGTTTTACGCAAAATATTGCATAAACCTTGACGCGACACGGTATCGTTTTTTCAAAAACTTACTTTGCGTACTCTACGCTGCGAACTTCTCTGATGACGTTGACTTTGATTTGCCCCGGATATTCGAGTTCGTTTTCGAGTTTTTGCGCAATCTCTTTTGCGAGGAACACGGTTGACGCGTCGTTGACTTGTTCGGGTTTGACCATAACGCGGATTTCCCTGCCCGCTTGGACTGCGAAAGTTTGTTCGACGCCGTCAAAGGATTTTGCGATGTCTTCGAGTTTCTCGATACGTTTGACGTAGGTTTCGACGGATTCGCGTCTTGCGCCGGGTCTTGCGCTGGATATAGCGTCGGCGGCTTGAACGAGAACTGCGTCGATAGTTTGCGGTTCGATGTCGTTGTGGTGCGCCGCGATTGCGTGAATGACCTCGTTGCTCTCGCGATATTTCTTTGCGATTTCCACGCCGAGTTGAATGTGTGTGCCTTCGAACTCGTGGTCGATTGCCTTGCCGATGTCGTGAAGCAATCCCGCTCTCTTTGCGATACGAGGATCGATGCCGAGTTCTGCCGCCATAATCGCCGCGACGGAAGCGACTTCTATGGAGTGTTTGAGCACGTTTTGTCCGTAACTGGTGCGGTATTTGAGTCTACCGAGAATCTTGATAAGTTCGGGATGCAAGCCGTGCACGCCCACTTCGAACGCCGCTTCTTCGCCTGCTTCCTTGATGCCTTGCTCGACTTCCTTTCTCACCTTGTCCACCATTTCCTCGATACGAGCGGGGTGAATACGACCGTCGGTGATGAGTTTTTCGAGAGTGAGCCTTGCAACTTCCCTTCTTACGGGGTCGAAACTCGAAAGAGTGATGACGTCGGGGGTGTCGTCGATGATGAGGTCAACGCCCGTCGCGCTTTCGAGAGCGCGAATGTTTCTTCCCATACGTCCGATGATTCTTCCCTTCATCTCGTCGTTTGGCAATGCCACGACGGATACGGTGTTTTCGGTTGCGGTGTCAGCGGCGCAGCGTTGAATCGCTTGCGAAATGATGTTTTGCGCCTCTTTGACCGCGTTGTCTTTTGCCTCTTGAATGAGGAGTTTCGCATCGTTTGCACTGCTCTTTTTAACGCTGTCGAGCAACGCGTCTTTGAGTTCTTGCGACGCTTCCTCTTTGGTCATACCGGCAACTCTTTCGAGTTCCTGCTGCATAGTTTGTTGAGCGTTGTTGAGTTCGTTTTCAATGCCTTTCAAACGCTCTTTTGTTTCTTCGTTTTGCCTTTGCGATCTTTCCACATCCTCGATTTTCTTGTCGAGAGCGGCGTCTTTTTTGTCAAGAGCGTCCTCTTTCTTGTCGAGGGTCGCCTCTTTTTGAGCGAGGCGGTTTTCGGTGCGTTGTAGGTCTTGCTTGCGCTCTTTGGTTTCGTTTTCGAAATCAACGCGCATTTTGTTCATTTGTTCCTTTGCCTCGAGCATACCGTCCTTGCGAATGGTCTTTGCTTCGAGATTTGCTTCTTCGATAATTCTTGCCGCTTCGCGTTTCGCATTGCCGATTTTGTTTTGAGAATAGACTCTGTAAACGATGAAACCGATCAGCGCGCCTACGACGAGTGCGCAAGCAGCCGCAATTCCGGCAGCCACGCCCGGTGTGAGAGCAGCAATCAGAAAATTGAAATTCCCGGTCATAGTCGACCTCCATATATATAATCAAAACCACACGAGAAAGCAAAAATACGGTTATACGGAAAGTTTTTTCAAACCGAGAAAACCCCAAGATTTAATATGCAAACTTTGTATCTATACCAAATATTGTTTTCAATATATAGTTTTGTCTTATATAGTATATACTATTTATAGCGTTTCGTCAATGCGGAAGTCTCAAAAAAAATCGCTTTTCGGCAATGAAAAGCGATTTTTGTTCAAATCGGGGTTTTACGAGGCGAAATTCACTTGTTCAACTCGTATTTTTCGCGTATTTTCGCGTCGAGTTCTTTGAAGATTTCGGGGTTGGACTTCAAAAAATCCATAGCCTTATCTCTGCCCTGTCCTATCTTCTCGTCGTTGTAACTGAACCAACTGCCGCTCTTTTGCACGAATCCGTTTTCGACCGCGAGGTCCAAAACGCAACCCAT
Source organism: uncultured Eubacteriales bacterium (assembly GCA_900547975.1). Taxonomy (GTDB): domain Bacteria; phylum Bacillota; class Clostridia; order Christensenellales; family CAG-917; genus CAG-475. Next base: position 17,233 of record URIX01000024.1, read on the forward strand.
ATTGGAAATACCCGTGCCGTACATAATGTCGAATTCCGCAACTTTGAACGGAGGCGCAACCTTGTTCTTGACGACTTTTGCTTTGACGTGGTTACCGACGATGTCGCTGCCGTCTTTGAGGGTGTCCGCTTTTCTGATTTCGATACGCACGGAAGCGTAGAATTTGAGCGCTTTTCCGCCCGTGGTGGTTTCGGGATTGCCGTACATAACGCCGATCTTCTCTCTCAACTGGTTGATGAAGATGATCGTGCATTTGCTCTTTGACGAAGCGGCGGTGATTTTGCGAAGCGCTTGCGACATAAGACGCGCTTGCATACCGACGTGGCTGTCGCCCATATCGCCGTCGAGTTCGGCTTGCGGCGTGAGCGCAGCGACGGAGTCGATAACGATGATGTCGATTGCGCCGCTTCTGATAAGCGTTTCGGTGATTTCGAGCGCTTGCTCGCCGCTGTCTGGTTGGGATATGTAGAGGTCGTCGAGGTTTACGCCGAGTTTCGATGCGTAAACGGGGTCGAGAGCGTGCTCTGCGTCGACGAACGCCGCCGTGCCGCCTTCTTTTTGCACTTCCGCCACGCAGTGAAGCGCAACGGTCGTTTTGCCCGAAGATTCGGGTCCGTAGATTTCGATTATTCTTCCCTTCGGGATACCTCCGATGCCGAGTGCGACGTCGAGCGTCAAACAACCCGTCGAAATCGCTTCGACTTTGGGGATTTCCGTTTCGCCCAAGCGCATAATCGCGCCTTTGCCGAAGTCCTTTTCTATTTTTGCGAGCGCAAGTTGCAGGTTGCGTTCCTTATCGGTTGACTTATCCGGAATTTTGTCTGCCATAGTAGTTCTCCTTTATATCCTTTCGCCCCTTTAAGGCAAATGATTTTTCTTTGTTTATATTATGTCACGTTCAATGTACCGAAATCGGTGCATCAAAGCCGCAAAATATCCCCTTTCAAATATCTTATGAGATAGAACAACGCAACGTTGGAAGTTGCCGTCCGTATCTCGTTGCGACTGCCCGAGAATCTGCGCTCGAAAACAGTGATAAACTCGCCGCCACCGACAGCGATGTAGACGAGTCCCACGGGTTTTCCCTCGTCGCCGGTCGGACCTGCGAGTCCCGTCGTTGCCAAAGCGATGTCAACGGGGCGTTTGCAAAGACCTTTGACCATTGCGTATGCGGTTTCTCTGCTCACCGCGCCGTAGTCAGCAAGCACGGATTTGGGAACGCCGAGCCTTTCGACCTTGGACGCGCGGTTATAGCATACGATACCCTCGTAAAAATTTGCGCTGATTCCCGCAATGCTCGTAAGTCTCGAACAGATTTCGCCGCCCGTCAGACTTTCGCCTACGGCGAGAGTGCGGTTGTTCATTCTCAAAAGCCTTGCCGCGATTTCTTCGAGCGAGCCTTCCGACGCCGAATACACTTCTTCTTCAAAGACGTTGTACACCCTGCTTTTTACGGTTTCGAACACGTCGCGGCTTGCGTCGCTCGTCATCGTTATCGTAGCGTCGAGGCAGTTTTCCACAACCGAAAATTCCACGCCGAATCCCTCGAAAACTTTGAGTTTCGAGAGAATTTCCTCTTTGCAGAGTCCGCAGATTTTGACGATTTCTATTATCATTTTCGGTTATCTAACTTGTCGTTTTTGCAGTGAGTTCTCGCTCGTTACTTTGCATTATTTTGCTTGGTTTGCTTCTTCGCTTTCGCTTTTCTTTTCGGGGTCGCCATCTTGTTTGAGAACGTGTTTGTTTTTCAAGACGTAATTAAGTCCGCTGTACACCGCAAAAAACGAGCCGATATAGAACACGATTGTGCCTATCCACCCGAGTGCGGGATGAAGCCCTGCGAGCATAAGCACGGTTACGCCGACGTCGAGGCATACGGTTTTGATTTTGCCGTAAATGTCCGCCGCAAGCACGAGTCCTCTCGAAGCCGCTATGGAACGGAACACGCCTATCATAAGTTCTCTTGAAAGGATTATTCCCGAAAGCAAAGCGATTACGAGCGCATTGTGCGGATAAACACCGCCCATCGAAAGTCCGTCGCCAAACAGTACGATAAGGAACAACATCACCACGATTACAACCTTGTCCGCGAGCGGGTCCAAAAACTTGCCGAGCATAGACACGGTATTGGTCTTTCTTGCGATGTGCCCGTCGATAAAGTCGGTTGCGCAGCAGATTGCAAACAACACAGCCGCTATGACTATCAACGCGATATGTGCGCCTTGCGATACGTTTGCAAGTTCCGCCGCAATGAACATCGCGATTGTCGGAACAATCAAAAATATACGCGCTATTGTGATTTTCGTTGCGAGAGTGATTTTCATTTTATCACCTTTCCCACAAGGTCGATACCGTCGCTGCCCGTGATTTCGACGTCGTAAAACTCGCCTATTCTCACTTCCTCGTCAGACTCGAACAACGTCACGTTGTCGATGTCGGGTGCTTGCGTTTGACTTCTTCCGACGAATTTTTGTCTGTCGTAGTCGATGTCGTCGTATATGACCTTGATTTTCGAGCCTATCAACTCTTTGTTGCGGCTCTTGATTATTTTTTCTTGAATCGCACGCAGTTTGTCTGCGCGCTCTTCCTTTACCGATTCGTCGAGATGTCCGTCGAGTTTGTCGGCAGGCGTGCCTTCTTCCCTCGAATACGCAAAGAATCCCGCATAATCGAATTTGACTTCCTTGACGAATTTTTCGAGTTTCTCGAACTGCTCTTGCGTTTCGCCTGGAAATCCGCAAATAAACGTCGTGCGCACCGCAATGCCCGCGTTTTTGAGTTTGGCGATAAGTTCCCTAATGCTCTTTTCGTCGGTTCTGCGGTTCATACGTTTCAAAACGTCGTCGTCGACGTGTTGAAGCGGAATATCCATATATTTTGCGATTTTATCGTTGTTTTTGACGTATTCGATGAGTGCGTCGTCCACCATTTCGGGATAGAGATACAAGAGGCGAATCCACGCAAAATCGAGCTTTGAAAGTCTGTCCAAAAGTTCGATTAAATGCGGCTTTCCGTCGAAATCCGTGCCGTATCTCGTCACGTCTTGCGCAACCAAAATGAGTTCTTTCACGCCGTCGTCGGACAACTTTTTCGCTTCGCAAATCAAGTCTTCGAGTTTTTCCGAGCGGTACTTACCCCTTATGGACGGAATGGCGCAGTAAGTGCAATGATTGCTGCAACCGTCCGCGATTTTGAGATACGCGTAGTGATACGGAGTCGTAAGCACTCTGTCCGAATAGAAAGCGTCGAGATTTGCGCAATTAAGCACCTTTTCGCCGTCCTCTACGTCCTTTATAGTCTTCAAAATCGCGTCGTAATCCGCAATGCCGAGTATGGCGTCAACTTCGGGAAATTCCTTTTTGAGAGTATCTGCGTATCTTTGCGCAAGGCAACCCGTCACAATGACTTTTTTGCCCTTGCCCGCATTTTTTGCGGCAATCGCGCTCAAAATCTCGTCTATGGATTCTTCTTTTGCTTTGTCGATAAATGCGCAGGTGTTGACGATGATAACGTCGGCTTCTTCCTCGCTACCGACGAGCGTGTGTCCGCCGCCCACGAGGCGAGAGAGCATTTTTTCGGTATCTACCCTGTTTTTATCGCAACCGAGCGATATTGCGCCTATTCTCATTCGTCATCATCCTCGCTTTGAGCCGAGGCTTTGAGTTCTTCAAGTTCCTCGTAAGTGATGTTGACCTTTTTCTTCTTGGGGTCGTGTTCGTCGGGAGTAAGATAGCCCATAAGGTCCATTTTGTCGTAAATCTTTGCCGCCTTAGGCCAGCCGAGTCCCAGACGACGTTGCATAAAGGATATGCTGATAGGCGCGTCTTGTTCCTCGCGAAGTTCTATGCCCAGTTGCAAAGCGTCGAAAAGTTCGGGCGGAATCTTATCTTTGTCGTTGCCGCGCTGTTCTTTGGATTGAGAGGACTTTTCTTCCTCTTTGTCCTTGAAGATAGCGTCTTTGATATTATTGTCGAAGTACGCGTCGTTTTTGGATTTGACGAAATCCACCACTCTCTTGACTTCTTCGTTAGAGATAAACGCACCTTGCATACGTTCGAGGTCGCTTGCGCCCGGCATCATATACAGCAAATCGCCGTAGCCGAGCAGTTTGTCAGCTCCGACCGTGTCGAGAATGGTTTTACTGTCGAAACTCGACGTAACCTTGAATGCCACGCGGCTCGGGAAGTTGTTTTTGATAGTACCGCTGATGACGTCGACGGACGGTCTTTGCGTTGCGAGCATCAGGTGAATACCCACAGCACGCGCAAGTCTTGCGATACGGTTCACCGTATCCTCTACCGCCTTTTTGCCCGTGGACATAAGGTCTGCGAACTCATCCACGATTATGACGATTCTCGGCATCTTTTCGTAGCCGTTCTTTTGGCAATCGGCATTGTATTCGTCAATATCTCTGTAATTGACTTCGGCAAGGAATTTAATACGTCTTTCCATCTCGCTTATCGCCCAGTTGAGAGCGCGGATAGCCTTGTCCGTATCGCAGATGATTTCGTCCATAAGAAGGTGCGGAATGCCTGCGTACACGCTCATTTCTATGCGCTTGGGGTCGATGAGGATAAGGCGTACGTCGTCGGGCGAAGCCTTGTAGAGCAAACTTACGATGATAGAGTTTATACAGCAACTCTTGCCTGCGCCCGTCGCGCCCGCGATGAGAACGTGCGGAAGTTTTTTGATTTCCACCACTCTCGAATCGCCGTAAAGGTTTTTGCCGAGTGCGAACGTTGCGGGTGCTTTTGCATTGTTAAATTCGGGCGATTGAATAATCTCGCTGAGGTTGACGTTTCTTCTATGCTTGTTGGGCACTTCGATACCGACAGCGTTTTCGCCGGGGATAGGAGCGATGATACGCACGCTTCCCGCTTCCATCTTCATTGCAATGTCGCTTTCAAGCGAGGAAATATAGCCGATTGTTCTGCCCCTCGGCATTTCGACGCGCAACTTGTACATCGTGAACGTAGGTCCGACCATAATGTCGATAACCTCGCCCGTAATGCTGAAAAACGCGAGCGTATTGATGATTTGTTCTTTCTTTTGCTCGTAGTCCTCGTTCTGATCGATTTCTGGTGCGGGAGGATTGAGCAAGTTGAGCGGCGGCGCAACGTACGGACGTTTGGGCGCGGCTTGCGATATGGCTTGATCCATATTCACTTGCGTGAGTCTTTCCTTGTCCGCTTTCTTTGGCGTTTCCGCCTTTTGTATGCCGCGAGATTGCGAGGCTTTCATCTTTTCCTCACGCATAAGTGCTTCTCGCTCGTACTGACCCATTTGCGGGGTTTCCTTTATCGCTTGCTTTATGTTTTGAATACGAGCCTTAACTTCTGCGTTTTCTATGTCTTTTGCGGAATTTTTGGCGATTGCGGTCGTCGATTGAATCGCCGCTCTCGACATATCGCCGCCCGTAACCTTTTGTTGAACGGGTGCAGGCGCGCTCGGATTGTCGCCGCCGACGGTCTTGTCCTCGTCAACGTACTTGGGACGTTGATTCTCAAGCGTGGCTTTGCTCATTTCGTAGGTCTTGACGGGTTTCGTCTTGCCTATGCCGCCAAAGAAATTCGTTTCCGTCTTTTCTTCCTCGACGGCGGTTTGCGAAAAGGCTCTCGGCAACTTCGCCTCGCCTTGCACGGGTTTATATCCGCTTCTGTCGAGGTCGTCGATGTTCGCCGCTTTCTTGGGCGATACGACAGGCGGATTCTTTGCCGCTTGCGTATCGTTACTCGTTTGTTTTTGCGTATTTTGCGCCATATTTTGTGCGTTTTGAGCGGTATTTTGAGTGTTTTGTTCCGCTTTTTCACGCGCTATAAACACCATATCCGTCTTGGGTTTTTCGTACGCTTCGGACACGATTTCCTCTTTCACGGCAGGTTTTTGTTCTTCCTCGCCCGAAATGGCTCTGTTGAGCGCGCCGAGCATACCGACGTTCACTTGCTGTTTGGATACGGATTCGTTTGCTTTCTGAATGGTTGAATTGATAGTCTCTGCCCCGTCGTACGTCTTCGTGGGTTTGACCACTTCTTTCTTTACGGGCTCGGCGATAAGGCACGCCTCGTCTTGTTGTTCCATATGCACGCCCGCTTCGTATTCGGGTTTTGCGTACATTTGACCGAAGCGTTGAGTTTGCTCTTGCTTGAGCGCGCTGAAATCACGCTTGAAATCGAGCGGCGTTTGAATGTTGCTCGTTGCGGATTCTTGCGGCTTTTTTTGCGCTTGCGCCGATTGAGCGGCTTGTGCGGCTTGCGGCTCGGGTTGAACGGCTCTGTATCTCGACATAAAGTCTTCGCGAATCGCGCTTTGAGTCGCGTCCACGCCGAGTTTGGATTTAAGTTCGTTTCTTCTGAATGCGCTATACGGTGCGCTGACGTTCGAGAGCGCGTTGCTCGGGTCTTTCAAAGTGTCGAATCTCGCAAGATTGTCCTTGTTCGGACCTGCGCCGAAAAGAATGTCTTTTGCGATACCTCTTGCCGAGAATCTGTCCTCGCCTTGCGCGTACGTCGGACGTTTCACTTCGTCCTCTACCGTGCCTTGCGCGTTGGGATAAAGCGGATTGAAGGAATCGAGCGGACTATACCCATCCGCGCCGAGTGCCTTTTTGTTCACTTTGCGTTGAAGCGGGTCGCCGGGGACGTCCACGACGTAAAGTCCCCTTCCGCTGCTTGCCGAATTGAAATCGGTAATCGTGGGCGCGTCTTGCGCCTCGACGAGCGGCGATTGAACGGTTGTCGTCTTTTGAGATTTAGAGAAAAGAGCGCGTTTTTGCTTGGGTTCTCTCATTCTGCGCTCACGCTCGCCTTTGGTTGCGACCGTGTAGGTGACGTTGCGTTTGATAGAGGGAAAAATCGCAAAAAACGCAAGCAAGAAAAACGCCACGCACGCCGCGATAAGCGCGCCGACCGAAGTTATGACTTTCATAAGCGGATACGCCGCCAAGCCTAAGAACATACCGCCCGCGGTGTTCGTGCCGTGATAGCACGCAAGAAGATAATCGGCGTAACTTTTGCCGACGATGTGCGTGCTCGAAGTGTAAATGTGAAGTGCGAAAATGCCGAGTATAAGCAAACCGAAATAAGTCAACGCTTTCGACGCGCGCATTTTGAGGCGCACGTTGAAAGTGACGGCAATGCCGATGATGAGAGCCATAAGCGAATAGGCGTAAGCGGCAAGACCGAAAAATCCGCACAGGAAAGAATATACCATTCTTCCCACGCCGCCCAACGCGCCGACCAATGAAAGGAAGCAAAACAGCGACACGAGTATGATAAGCACCCCTGCCGCGATTCTGTTGCCTCTGTTTGCTTTTGCTTGTCTTGTATCTGTCAAGGTAAACCTTCCCGATAATATATAATATTAGTATTGAAATTATACCACAATATAAGGATATTTACAAGAGAAAATGTCGCAAGAACGTCAAAGTTTTTTTATCGAACAAAATATACGAGAGTTAACATACAAAAATCCAATAAAACTTCCCCGATTCTCATGTGTTTTGTTCTTCTTCAACAAGAGTTTTGCGGCGTGAACTCTAAATTAAAAATTCCCCCTTCCTCACGTGTTTGGACTTCGGCGTTTGCGAGGCAATCCGCCTCGTT
>URIX01000025.1 GCA_900547975.1 uncultured Eubacteriales bacterium
CCAACTGAGCCATACCTCCGTATTCTCGCAACATATGCGAGAATCTGTGGTTTATGATTTGTACATTCTCTTACGAGCCGCTTCCGCTTTCTTTTTGCGTTTTACGCTGGGTTTCTCGTAAGCCTCTTTTTTGCGGAGGTCACCGATGATGCCGTCGCGTGCGCATTTTCTCTTAAAACGGCGGATTGCGTTGTCCAAACTTTCGTTTTCACCGACTCTGACTGTTGACATCTTTTTCACCTCCTCGAATTTCAATTCCTTTCTATTATACACGAAAAAAGATTGATGTCAAACGAAAAATATACATGACGGGCAAAAAGCGTTTCCAAAAGGAAATTTGATTGTTTTTTTCTGTTGCTAAAAGGGCGGTTTGAGGGTATAATCACTTGACGAAGCGCAAAAGTGCGCTATGTACAAAAGTTTTTAGGAGATGTAATATGGACTGGCAACAAGTGTGGCAAACCGTTCAAAATTGGCTCACTAACACGGGTATCAAAATCGTTATCGCAATCGCGATTATGGTCGTATCTTTTTCACTTATCAACTGGATTTGTAAGAAAATCTCAAAGCGTGCGGATAAAAAGGTCGCAGAGAACAAGAAAATTGACAAAACCATTTACAAAACCGTCAGTTACGTCGTGAAAGTCGCGCTCAAAGTGCTTGTTGTCATCGCGCTTATCGGCTACGTCGGAATCGACACGAGCGCAATCACCGCGCTTATCGCTTCGTTGGGCGTCGGCGTCGGTCTTGCAATCAACGGTACGCTTTCAAACTTCGCAGGCGGCGTGCTTATCCTCATAACAAGACCTTTCAAGGACGACGACTACATTCAGGCGTGCGGCTACGAAGGCACGGTCGAGGACATTCGCATTTGCCATACGAGATTGCGCACAACGGACAACAAAGTCGTGTATTTGCCCAACGGCAATCTTTCCACAAGTCAAATAGTAAACTTTTCCGAAAAGGATTTGCGCAGAGTCGACCTCAAATTCTCTATTTCGTATTCTGACGATTTTGAAAAGGCAAAGGCGGTTATCTCGGACGTATGCGCGAAAAACGAACTCATACTCAAAGACCCCGAACCGTCTATACGCGTATCGGCGCAGAGCGCAAGCAGCATAGACATTTCTACGAAAGTATGGTGCAAGAACGCGGATTACTGGACGGTGAATTTCGATATGCTTGAAAACGTCAAGAAAGCGTTTGACCAAAACGGCATAACGATACCGTTCAATCAACTCGACGTACACGTTGTAACCGATACGGATAACAACCGACAGCGCGCAACACGTTTATGACGGCAATCCGTTCGTATATGCGGCGTTCGATTATGAAAAGTTTGACTTGGAAAATCATAGAGGTTTGCTCGAAGGACACCGTATCGACGTTGTTATCACAACAAGTTTGACGAATGTCGGTTCGTTATTGAATGTTATCGATTCGGTGTACATTTACGACAAAGACAATGTTGACGTCACCGAAAACTATACGTTTGAATGCAGTTACGGTACGATCGAAGTTGTTGCAAGAGATGTCAAAATCATTACGGGCGACAACTCGAAGTATTATGACGGAACGCCGATAACCAACCCGAATTATCAACTCATCTTCGACGGCAACGCTTCGGGCTTTGCGGACGGACAGAATTTGCTCGACAACGGCTTTGTCGTAGGGGCGCAAACGGACGCAGGTTGGTCTGACAACATCATTGACGACAGCCTCGTAGAAATACTGGACGAAAAGGGAAATAACGTAAGATACAATTACAATATAGCCTATCAATACGGCACGCTCGAAGTATACAGACGTCCCGTTCAAATTAATCCGAACGGCGCGGAAAAAGTGTATGACGGCACGCCGCTTGTAAACACGACGTATACCGTTTCGGATATGGACAACCCGTATGGCGGAATTGCGCCCGAACAAAGTATAAGCAACATTTGTTTCTGCGGCTCGCAAACCGACGCGGGTCAGTCCGACACTTGGCTTGAAAGAGATATGCTCGTCATAGCAGACAGAAACGGAGTGGACGTCACGAGCAACTATGAAGTTTATTCGGACACAGTGAAGTTGATTGTTCGCCAACGCAATATTACGATAGCCGTCGAAGACGCAAGCAAATCGTATGACGGCACGCCGCTTTCACCTGCGCAAGACGGATATCGGATTTTGGACGAGGGCAGCGACAGCGGACTTGCACCCGGACACAGCATTTCTCAAATCGAGATTGTCGGCGAGCAGACAAGACCGGGAAAATCCGAAGCATACATTGTGCCGGAATCCGTTGTAATCGTGGATAATTGCGGCGGAGAGGTGACATACAACTACAATATCGTCCTCGAAACGGGCGAATTGACCGTTGACAAGAGCGACGGCGGAACGGCGGCAGGCGATTTGGATACTTCGGGTTCGCTGTCGGGCAGCGATTATGCGGTCGGCGGCGGTGACGGCGAGATAGCGGTCGTGTTGAAGATCAAATCGGAAGTCGCGGGCGACATATATCTCAAACTTATGTCATTCGGCGATTTCGACGGCAAAAAGTGGGACAACGCATACGAATACGGCAAAACTCTCGTCGACAATTTCGGATTCGACTATCTTACGTCGAGCGCACTCAAAAAAGCAGGCGTCACCGAATACGGAATAGAGATCCAATCCAATGTTACGCAATACTTCTTGCCGTACTATATGTCTATGACCGCAGGCTCGTACGAGATTCAACAGAGCGACGTGTTCTACGACGGCGACTCGTCTATGCCGTATTCGCTCAAATATTTCAGCGCATACGCAAGCCAAATCGCAAGATTGAAAGACGCGTGCGCTTACACCGAGCAAGAGGCGGCTTACAGAGAATTTGTGTATTCGCATTATCTGTCCGTACCCGATTCGACGAGGGCGTATCTCGAACAACTCGCAACCGAGCAAGGCTTCGACAAATCGTCAGTCGACGTTTACGAGGCGGTGGCAAACTATATTCAGAAAGCCGCGAAGTACAATCTCAAATACGATAGAGCGTTGGACAATGAAGACGATATAGTCGTCGCCTTCCTGTCGAGTTACAAAGAGGGCGTATGCCGTCACTATGCGTCGGCGGCAACATTGTTGTTCAGAACGCTCGGTATCCCCGCAAGATACACGATAGGTTATGTCGGACAAACCAAACAAGACGAGTGGGTTGACGTCTCCAATCAAAACGGTCACGCTTGGGTTGAAGTGTATATGGACGCAATAGGCTGGGTGCAACTCGAAGTTACGGGCGGCGGCGCAGGCGGTAGCGGCGGCAACGGCTCGGGTTCGGGCTTCGGCGGTAGCGGCGATCTCGGCGGAGGCGGCGATATGGGCGAGAAAGAAATCACGCTCGATATAACGCCTGCAAAAATAGGCAAGGCATACGACGGCACACCGCTCGTCGCTAAAAACAAGATAAAGAGAAACGACGCTCTCGTCAAACTTACGAACAAAGGTTATACATACCGAGTTGAAATCGAGGGCAGTCAAACGGATTTCGGCGTCGGCGTGAGCAGAATCACCAAATTCGTACTGCTCGATCCCAACGGCAACGACGTCACCGAAGGATGCGGCATTACCGTCAATCTGCACGAAGGCGAAATCGTAATATCGAAGTATCGTTCGAGCATATATCTGTATGCCATATCGAAGCCGTACGACGGACAACCCGTCGTGTACGAGGACGGCGACTATGAGTATGACAACCTGCCCGACGGATACGAAATCGAGTTCGAACTCGAATCGATGGTCAATGCAGGCGTTTACAATGCGGAAGACATAGAAGTCGTTTCATACACGGTTTACGACAATAGCGGCAACGACGTCACGAGCGATTACTATGTCGACGCAAGCGGCTTCGGCGTGACGATTGAACGTCGCAAGTTGGAAATCGTAACGGGTAGCGCAACCAAAGTTCACGACGGCAAAGTCCTCGAGAATCGGACATATTACGTGTCGAAAGGTCAGACGCTCGTTGACGGCGATGTGTTAAAGTTGATGTTCTTAGAGGGTAGTGCGGATGTCGGCGAGTATTACAACATTGCTATGTTTGCCACAATAGTCGACCAAGACGGCAACGACGTCACGGACAACTACCATATTTCGGCGGTGTGGGGTACGCTTACGATTCTCGGCGGCGACGAATGATAAGGCAGTTAAACAAAAATAAGTAAAAAAAGCTCGTTTTGTGCAAAAAAGTGCAACCGAACGAGTCTTTTTTATTAAAATGCGGCAATGCGTGTTTTTGTATTGATTGTTTGTACATTTGCTGTTATAATAGTACGGTAGTATTGTTTATTATAAACAAAATATATGCTATGTGGTGAAATTATGAGTGATTCTTCTCAAACGACAGAAAAAGTCGGCGCAAAGGTTAAACTCAATGCTTTGGCACACAAGTTGTTCGGCTCGACGCCCGGCGACGGCGAAATGCAACCCAAAGAAGGTTTCAGTTATTCTCTTTGCGGTTTCGGTCAAAACCTTATTTGCACGATTATCGGTTCCTATCTGACCGTCTTTATGACGGACGCAATCGGCTTCAACGCGTTGGCGGTTGCATTCCTTATGCTCGGCGCGCGTATCTTCGACGCACTCAACGACCCGATTATGGGTTCAATCGTTGACAGAACGCGTACGAAGTGGGGCAAATGCCGTCCGTATATGAAGTGGATGGCGTTCCCGATTGCGATTATGACGGCGATATGCTTCTTGCCGTGGTATCCGAAAAACGACGGCGGTTTTGCGGCGATTTCCGTAATGTACGTCATTTGGGGTATGGTTTACACGGTTGCGGACGTTCCGTATTGGGGGCTTTCCACCGCAATGAGCAACGATACTTATCGCAGAGGCAACTTGCTCACCATCGCGCGTTTGTTCTGCACGGCGGGCGCAGGTATCGTCACCGTTATCACCCCGATCATAACCGACAATATGACCAAAGGTCTCGATCCTGCCGCAAAGGGCGATATGCTCAAATGGATCTACTTTGTCATCGCAATAATCTGCTGCGCTATCGCGCTTCCGCTTTTCTATCTCGGCTTCAAGAACACGAAGGAAAGAAACGTAACGGAAGAAAATCCCCCGTCACTCGGACACAACCTCAAACTTTTGTTCAAGAACAAGCCTTTGATGCTCATCGTGCTTTCGGGTATCGGCGGCGCGGCGAGAATGCTTTTCACCTACACGGGCGGTTTGTATTTTGCAAAATACATAATGGATAAAGAATCTATGTATTCCTTGTTCACTATGGCAATCGTTCCGGGCGGACTTATCGCGTCCTTGCTCGTTCCTTGGTGTACAAAGAAATTCGGCAAAAAGAACACTTATATCTGGTCGCATATCGTCGGCGGCGTTGCAATGCTCATCGCGTTTATCGTCGGTATCGCTTGCGACCGCGGCGCATACACAAGCACGGCAACGACGGTCGTGTTGCTCATCGCACTCGTTATCGCAGGTATTCCTTCGGGCTTTGGCAACATCATCACTTACGCAATGATCGGCGACACCGTCGAATATCTCGAACTCAAAACCGGTGAAAGAGCGGAAGGTATCTGCTTTGCAATGCAAACGCTTATCAACAAAATCGGTATGGCAGTCGGCGCATTCGTTGGCGTTTTGGCTTACTATATGGCAGGCGTTGCGGCAAACGACGCAAGTTCCGTCACCCCCGAAGGCAAAGACACCATGTGGTTTATGCTCGTCGGTATTGCGGCAATCAGTTTCTTCTTGACGGTCATTCCGCTTTTCTTCTACAAGTTCAACGAGAAAGAACAACAAGCGGCAAAGGCTGAAATCGAAGCGAGAAAGCACGCTAACAAAGAAAACGGCGAGGAAAATCTTGTCCGAGAAATTGCAGACGAAGCGGCGCAAGACGATCAAAACGAAGGCGCGCCTCAAATGATTTTCCCCAACGAAGACAATCAAACGGTTGCAATCGAGCAAGAAAAAACTTGCGACGACAACTGCGCGGAATGCGACAAGCAAGAGGATTGTCCCGACAAAAAAGACAATGAATAAAAAATAAGTCGTCAATCGACAAAGAGCCGCACGCAAACCGCGTGCGGCTTTTCGTATGCGCAAACGTAAACCGCACAAAGAAACGAACTATAAAAAAACAAAACGTAAAATCGTAAAGGAAAAAGTAACGCGTCGCAAAAAAACAAAACGTAATGAGCAGCAAAAAGTTAGGAAAAGAAAACATATCGCAAAATCGTTGATTTAGTTAACTTTTTAATTTTTGTTGAAATGCGGCGAAATCGATGTTATAATATCGGTATGGATTTGAAAAATACGGCTTATTTTTTTGCAACGTTCAGAAAATTGCTCAAAGAGTACACTGATTATCAACTCAGAGAATTGAAAGACTACGACCTTACTCCAAACGAAATCGTGGTGCTTTCGAGTATCGGTGTGGTGGGTATGGCGAGCGATATTGCCCAAAACGCCTGTGTATCGAAGGCTCTCGTTTCGCGTAGCGTGAAAGAACTGCGCGACAAGGGGCTTATTTGTGCGTCCATTTCGGAAGTGGACAAGCGCGAGCAGAAACTCTCGCTCACGACCGAGGGAGAAAAGGTTGCCGAGCTTATTGCGGAAGCGAATCACAATTTCTATCAAGTGGCATTCAGACACTTCGAGGACAACGAAAAGCAAGTGTTGCAAGCACTTTTGCAACTTATGCTCAACAATCTCGGCGAAACGAATCACTGACGCTTTTTTTTGAGCAAATCACGGTAAAAATATAAAGAGGGAGATTATGAAAATAGTATTTATCGGCGCAGGTATGGCGTCACTCGTGGCAAGCGAAAGGCTTGCAAGAGCAGGCTTCGACGTGAGCGTATACGAAAAGGATTCATACGACAACTTGTCCTACGACTGGCACGACGACGTAAACCGCGACGCGTTCGATATGTTCAATCTTACGTTGCCGAAAGAGGGAACTTATTTCCCAAAGCGCAACTGGACGTTCGTTCCGCCGGCAGAGCGCATAGAGGTGAGTTTGCACATTCCCGAAAAGGAACTCGACTGGTCGACAGAAAGGCGCATCCTCGCTCAGCAATACGTCGACAGAGCAAAGGACGTCGTTGACTTCCGGTTTTCTTCGCCTGTTGAAAGCCTCATCGTAGAGAACGGCAAGGTTAAGGGCGTTACGGTTGGCGGCGAAAAGGTGTACGCCGACCTCGTCGTTGACAATTCGGGCGCGATGTCGCCGTTCAGAGGTCAACTCCCCAAAGCCGCGCACGTCACGGCAAATCCGCAAAAAAACGAGATTTTCGTTGCGTATCGCGCGTTCCACAAGAAAGCGGACGGCGTAAAAGACCCCGAAAACACCAACAAAGCGTATCTCAAACATCTCGGTGAAGAAGGAATAAGTTGGAGTATAATCGACCCTGCAGGCACTGTAAACGTGCTTATCGGCAGAGCGGGCGAGTTGTCAAAGGAAACGCTTGACAGAGCGTACAAGGCTCTCAAAGCGTCAAATCCCATAATAAGCGACGAAGTCGTGCGTGGCGGTCGCACTTGCATTATCCCAATCAGATATCCGCTCACGAGAATGGTTGCCGACGGCTATGCCGCAATCGGCGACGCGGCGTTTATGACCATTCCTATGATTGGAAGCGGCATAGAAAATTCGATGAAAGCGGCTTGCTTACTCGCAGACGTAATCATAAAATCCGACTCGGTCAAGAAAGAGGATTTGTGGAAATACGAAGTCGAGTACTTTAAGCTTCACGGCGCGAATCACGTCGGCATCGACATTCTCAAACGCTGGCTTTTGGGTGCAAAACCCGCCGACCTCGACTGGTTGTTTGAAAAAGGCGTTGTCGACGACAGCAATATGGCGGCAGGCGCAACGGGCAAACTTATCGTGCTTTCGCCAAAAGACCTCGTCGTCAAAGTTGCGAGGGGGTGGACGAGGCTTCCGCTTCTTCTTGCAATGAACAATATGCTTATGCGCTCGAAGAAAGCGGCAAAAATCGCAAAGAGAATCCCTAAAACCTACGACGAAGCAAAAATCTCGAAGTGGGAAAGCAAAATCGAGAAACTCGTGTATCACAAGTGAGTAAAAAATATGAAGCGCAAAAATCAACGGCGCAAAATTCAATGAAAAAATAATAATGGCGATTTGAAGATTCAGATCGCCATTATTTTATACAATTATTTAGTTATTTGATTATTCCTCGTCTGTTGGTTTTCATTTCCTTGCGGAAGGCTTTGAGCTCGGAAAGCAACGTGGAGGCGATTTCGGGATAGGTCTTCGACAGACTGTATCCTTCGGCGGGGTCGGTGTCGAGATTGAACAGATAGTTCTTGTACACTTGGTCGATGAACGCCGAGTTTTCGGTGCGCACGCTGTCGTAGTACTTGAAGTCGTAGGTCGTCCCGTCAAGTTCCACCGCCATTTGCACTGCTTGACATTTGCCCTTTTTCAGATAGAAAAGTTTGTCGTGTACGCGCGTGGACGAGGGGACGGTGCAGTTCCAAAGCGACGTAAGGTCAACGCCGTCGATGATTCTGTCGGAGGGGAGATACACGCTTCCGTCAGCGTTCGTTATGCCGCAGTAACTCAAAATGGTGTTGAACAAGTCAAAGTTCATACTGCTTGCGTCGATATGCTTTGTCGTTGCGCTCGTTGCCGCGCCGGATTTAACCTTGCTTGCAACGTTATCTTGCGAGGTGCGTACGGAGTTGTTTTCCCATTGATAATAGTTGTAGGTTTCGGTTGCGATTGCATCGCCGCTACCTACGCCGCCGTTGGGGTAACTGACGAGGATAGGCACTTTCATACCACCCTCGAAGGTGGTGTTCTTTCTGCCTCTCATATCGCCGGTGACGCCCTCGCGACCGGGGCCGTTGTCCGACGTGAATACGACGAGGGTGTTGTCGTAAAGCGAGCCGCTTCCGCTTGGGTCCGGCGTGTCTTTGAGATAGTTGAGAATGTCGCCGAGATACTTGTCGAATTCCTCTATGCACTGGACGTAGGTGTCGTCGCTCGTGTTGCCTTTGCCGCTTCCGGTGTTGTCCGAGTAGATGGGGAAGTGCGGCCACGGTGTAGTGTAGTAGGCGAGGAATTTCTCGTCGTTTTCAACCGACGAGGATATGAAGTTGAGCATTTGCGCGGTGAGCAATCTCGTCGATTCGGATTGGTCAAGGTTTTCCTTGTGCGTGCGCACTTCCTTTGAATGGAAGTTGCCGTCCGCGTCCACGTAGTCCTCGACCCAGTTGTACGGGGTCATATCGTTGACGTAATAACTGCCGTAGAAGTAATCGAAGCCTTGGTTTGTGGGGAGGTACTCGCCGTAGTCGCCGAGATTCCACTTGCCTATGCAACCCGTGTTGTAGCCTGCCGCTTGCAACACTTCCGCAAACGTGATTTCGTCGCCCAAAATTCCGTCGACGTTGTTGAGGAACTGATAGGGATTGAGGAAGTGCGTTGGCGACCACGGATTGGATTGAATGTCGCTTGGGAACACCACGTTGTCCAAATATCCGCGCGAGGAATATCTGCCCGTGAGTATCGAAAAGCGCGAGGGCGAGCATACGGGGGACGCCGAATAGAAGTTGTCCATCATAATTCCGCCGTCCGCAATCGAGTCGATGTTGGGGGTGTTTATCGTGGCGTTTACGGAATCGGTCACTGTTCCGCCTGCGCCGTTAACTTTCGAGGCAAGATAACTGTACGCCGAGATGTCGCTGTACGCCATATCGTCCATAAGAATGACGAGGACATTGGGTTTGTTTTGCGTGTTGTACTTGTTTTTTACGCTCGCAAGATAGTCGTCGTGTCCCGCTTGCAGACTCTCTGCGGTGGGGCGGCAGCGCAAGTTCATAAAGAAAACGTACACGATTGCCGTGCCGACCATAAGGAACGCGCACACTGCGCAAGTCACTTTCAACGCCGCTTTTTTTGCGATAAACTTGTCGGCAAGATATACGAAAGTTGCAAGAAGCACGGGGAAAAGCACGATAACGAAATTGTACCAAAGGTTTTTTCCGAAACTTTCCGCACCCCATATGAGGAAAAACACGAACAGTCCGCAAATGCAAACCATATAGGAAATCCACATATAGAGTCCGACGTTGCTTTTTGTGAGCATACGCGAAAAAATGAATACGCCCGCAACGATTGCGAGTATGTCGGCGACGAGGGGCAGGAAGTTGTAACCCGTGCACCACATAACCAGCATAAACGCCGAGCAAAGCGCAAGATACACGATGTCGAAAATGCGTTTCGACTTGTCGATATGCACAAACTTTTTGCCGTCTACGCTTTCGACGTTTTCGGCAGTTTGCGCCTCGTCGTTTTGAACTTGGGTTTCGTCAAATTCGTTCATAATATCCACCTATTAATGTAATACACATTTAATTTAACACAAAATGTAGAATAAAACAAGGAAGAAAGCGAGAGAAGGGGATTTTAATTTTCTATATCGTTTATTTTTGTTGAAAAAGCCGTAAAACAGATTAAGAGCAAGGAAACACCCCTCTGATAGCAACCTAATTTACAATTTGCCAATACTTTGTTTTTGTTGAAGAAAGCGTAAAACAGATGAAGAACAAGAAAGAGTTACTTTCAATTTGCTACTCAAATCTTGTTTCTGTTGAAAAAGGTGTAAAACAGATGAAGAACAAGGAAAAACCCCTCTGATAGCAACCTAATTTACAATTTGCCAATACTTTGTTTTTGTTGAAGAAAGCGTAAAACAGATGAAGAACAAGAAAGAGCCTCGCAAGCAGACAGGAGCGTACTTTGTCGTACGTGACTGTTTGCGTGCGAGGCTCTGCCGCAGTTATTCGCTGTTTTACGCTTTCTTCCAAGATTTAAAGTTGAAGAGAAGTAGAATAGGTAAAATTTCCAATCTACCGAGCAACATATCGAAGCAAAGCACCAGTTTTGCAAATATCGTGTAGCCCGCGTAATTGCCCGTCGGGCCTACCGCGCCGCTTCCCGGTCCAACGTTGTTGAAGCAGGAAATGACCGCGGATACGTTGGTTTCAAACGCGTCGAACGCACCGAAATCGTTGTTGCCGACGGATATGAGAAGCACCGACACAAACATAACGAACATATAGATTATGAAGAAACTCTTGACGTTGCGCCTCGTTGTTTCGTCAATGGGCGTTCCGTCCATTTTTGCCGTGTAAACCGAGCGGGGTGAGAGCGTCTTTTTGACATTGATAATCGACGATTTGCTGAGAATAACGATACGCGACACTTTAAGTCCGCCCGCAGTCGAGCCTGCGCAGCCGCCTATGCACATAACCGCAAACAGCACGATACGCGAGAACACGGGCCACTTGGTATAATCCGCCGTGCCGAATCCCGATGTACTCATAAGCGACGATACGTTGAAAGCGGCGTCTTTGAGGGCAGTGCCGAAACTCGTGTAGGTTTTCGAAGCCATAAGATTTGCGACAATCAACGCAACTGCCGCAGCGAATATCGTAAAGAACCAAATGAGTTCCTCGTTTCGTATAGCCTTGACGAACTGACCTATCAAAATGAGATAATAGACGGTGAAGTTGACGGAAAACAGAAGCATAAAGATTGTGAGAGTCACTTCGATTCCGACCGAATTGTAGTGCGCAATGCTTGCCGCTTTTACGCTGAATCCGCCCGTAGAAGCCGTCGAAAACGCGTGGCAGAAACTGTCGAAAACGGGCATTTTGAGCGCGCAGAGTATGCCGACCAAAATGAAGGTCATCACGATGTAAATTGCGTACAAAATTAGGGACGTAAAGCGCAATTTGCTCACGATTTTGCCGAATTGCGGCCCCGGGATTTCCGCTTTTGCCAGAGCAGTGGACATCTTGTCGTTTTTTGGAATGAAAACTATCACGAAAACGAGTACGCCCATACCGCCGACGAACTGCGTGAGCGAACGCCAGAAAAGCAAGGATTTCGGCAACGCTTCGACGTTTTGCAATATGCTTGCGCCTGTTGTGGTGTAACCCGATACGGTTTCAAAAAGCGCGTCGATATAGTTGGGAATATATCCGGATACGCGGAAAGGAATCGCACTCACGAGCGCGATGAAAATCCAAAACAGAGCGCACATAGCAAAGCCGCTCGTCGAGCGCATATCGCGTTTGTCCTTTGGCGGTCTTACGAGAATACCGACTACGCCGAGCAACAGACATACGCCGATTGCGATGCCGAAGCCGAGAATTGTCGTATCTTCGCCGTATCCTATCGCCATAAAGAGCGGAATGGACATCAACGCGCCTATTATTACGGCGATTTCGCCGAGAACGAATGCAAGCAAACGTAAATTCATAAGCCTCAGTTGTCGAGAATATCTCTCAAATCGTCAAGACCTTCTTCGAGCGTGACGATTATGACGCTATCGCCTTCTTTGATAACGTCCTGACCCGACGGGGTGATAAGCACGCCTTTGCGGATTATGCCCGCAACGAGCAAATGCTTTTTGAGATTGAGTTTTTGGAGGGGAATGTCGAACATTTTGAAGTTTGCCTTCGCCTCGAATTCAAGAATTTCGGTCGAGTCGTCAATGATGTGGAACATACGTTTGACGGTGCTTCCCGACTTGTTGCTCAAAAGACGCACGAATCGTATGATGTGGTCGGCAGTCGAGTTTTTTGTGGAAACCGCGCTGTAAATGCCGCTCTTTTGAAGCATATCGTAGTAGCCGAGTTGGTCGATTTTGGTGATGACTTTCGGCACGTTTTGCGAGGCGGCAAACATACTCATAATGATGTTTTGCTCGTCTATATTGCCAAGCGCGACGAAAGCGTCGGTCGTTGAGATGTTTTCTTCAAACAGCAATTCCTGATCCGTGCCGTCGCCCCAAATGACGTTGATTTTCTTGAAATCCTGCGAGAACAATTCGGCTTTTTGCTTGTTTTTTTCGATGAGTTTCGAGTGTATGCCGAGTTTGTCGAGTTCTTGGCAAAGGTAGTACGCCGTCGTAGAACCGCCGACAATAATCACGTCTTTGGATTGCTTGTTCCAGCCCAGTTGCTTAAAGAAAAGGGAAATGTCTTTCGCCGTTGCGGTGAGAAAAAGTCTGTCCTCTGCCTGAATTACGAAATCGCCGCCCGGGATGATGGCTTTGCCGTTTCTTTGCGCGGCGCAAATGAGGACTTTCGCCTTGTATTTGCTGCCGAGATTTTTGAGTTCGAGCCCCACGAGGTCGGAATCGCCGCTCACTCGGAATTCCACGAGTTCAACCTTACCGTTTGAAAATTCGTTGACTTTTATTGCGGAAGGGAAGCGAAGCATACGGCTTATTTCGAGCGCGGCTTCGTATTGCGGATTGACCAAAAGGCTTATGCCGAGGTCGTTTTCGTTGCCGAACAATTCGAGATATTCGGGCTTGGAAACGCGCGCGATAGTCTTTTTCGCGCCCAATCTTTTTGCGATGATACAGCAAAGGATATTCAATTCGTCGTGGTTTGTCGCGCCTATGAAAAGTTCCGCATACGCAACGTTTGCTT
This sequence comes from uncultured Eubacteriales bacterium, assembly GCA_900547975.1. Classification (GTDB taxonomy): domain Bacteria; phylum Bacillota; class Clostridia; order Christensenellales; family CAG-917; genus CAG-475. Next base: position 13,465 of record URIX01000025.1, read on the forward strand.
CTTTGAGCACGTCTGCACTCGCGCTGTTGCCGATAACGCCCTTGACGTCAAACTGATTGACGGCTTTTTCCACTTTGTCGCCGTTGAGGTCCACCACGACGACGTTGTGCCCTTCGTCCGCAAGTTCTTGCATCAAGGTGGTCCCGACTGCGCCCAAACCGCTGATAATAATGTCCATCAGATTCCTCTTGTTTTGAGAATTATAATGATTATATCACTAATAAATGATAATAACAACTATAAAATGCAAACTCGCCTACTGCGCAAGCAAAACAAAATCCGACGATTGCTCGTCGGATTTCATACAAGTTTTTGATTATCAGTCAACCGATTGCGTATCTTCGGCAATTTGTTCGGCTTCTTTTTCCGCTTCTTCGATGGCGTTTTCCTCGCTTGCGACTTCCGCTTTTTCAGATTCTGCGGTTTCGTCTGCGGTTTCGTCTGTTGTTTCGTCTGTCGTTACGTTTTCGCCGTTTTGTTCGAGTTCGACGTCGGACACGGCGATTTGCTCTAAGTGTTCTTGTTCCTCTTTGAGTTTTGCTTTCTTCTTTTCACGCACCACTTGAAGCACGCCGAAGATTGCGCAGAGCGCGATACCCACGAACAAGTATGCAGAGCCTACGCCGAGCGACGGTGCGGCAAATCCCAAAATGAGAGAGAACGCAACGATGATGACGAGCGGGAACACCGCAAGTTTGATGTTTTTGACGACGTATTTTCCGCCGAGCGAACCGAAAAGCGCGTATACGACGCAAGTGAACGCAGGCGTAATCCACGGCGTGTTTTTGATTGCCGTTTCGACGTTGCTGACAGCGAGTATTAGCACAAAAATCGCGATAATCACGGTCGTGACGAGGGTGCTCGTCGCAACCGAGAGGGTGGACACGACTTCGTTTTCTTCCGTGCCGAGTTTAGTGCCGCAAATCTCTTGCGCTTTGACCACGCAGGGAATTTTGAGGTTTGAAAGGTTGCCCGTGATGAACGCGAGATACGCGCTGTTTATTCCGAGCATAGGCGAGTAGATAATCGGCTCGAAAATGCCCGAAAGGAAGTTGATGATAAACGGAATGAGAACGGCGGACGTACCCATAACCGTCATATCCGGTTTTACGTCGTAGTATAGGCAAATCGTGGTGGGGACGGCAAAGAAAATAACCAGTGCCAACGCCAACCAGATTTTGCCGATGATGTGCGATTTGAGGTTGTAATCCATTGTGACTTTAACTTTGTTAGACATAATCGCACCCCCTTACAGAATCATTGCAAAGGCATTTTTCGCCGCCTCTGCCGCTTCGCTTGCCGAACCCGACAAATCCGTCGAGAGAGCCCAGCCGTACTTGTTTGCGCAAAAACTTATAACGCCCACGACGAACATCGCGATGAGCATAGAAAGCGGCGTTGAAAAACTGTCGAGCCACTTCCAGTTTGCCTTGTTTATAAGCACGTCGCAAACGTACATACACGCCATCGCAACCAAAACCGCGATAAAATTGTAGTAGCCGTCGATGAAGGTCACGTTCTTTGCGAGAGTTTCGATGCTCATTGCAAGGTAGCCGATAACCATACCGATAAAAGACACTTGGAAAACAAGGTCGCCGATATTCACGCCGCCTTTCTTTCCGCCCGTGGTTTTTGCCATAAGTTTGCCGATTTTCGGCTGATACAAGCGATAGAAGAACAGCACTTCGACGCCGCCGGAACAAATTGCAATGGTCATAATCATAGCCATAGTCGCAAAGTCCTGTGCGGAAATTCCGTGCGCAATCATATTGCTCATAGAGCCGTAAAGTCCTTCGGCAACGCCGTTTGCCATCTGCGTTTCGTATTGAAGCGAACCGACGACGGAAAGTCTGATTGCGGGGAAGGCAATGCCGAGCGTACCGATGAGCGTAACGACGCCGAGCGCGATTCCGAGACCGGGAAGAATGGAAAACGTCGCCGAAGTCGTTATGACTTTCTTGATTTTGGAGGATTCGATGCCGAGTTCTTTTGCTCTCTTGAACGCCGACAGCATATAGTAGAGCGACAGAGCGACGATAAACGCCAGCACCACGCCGTACAATACGAACACCATCGGGTCTCTCAAAGAGAACTCTCGCGCACCCATTGCGGTTGCAAACATAAGCGCACCTCTTTTAATGTTTTTTTAATAATACGTTAAGTATAAATCATAAGTCGCCGTTAGGCAATAATTTTTTTTGCGCAAGTCTTTCAAATTTGCGCCGACAGCGGATTATACTCGCTTATTCGCGTATGCCTTGTCGGTCAAATTATGTCGCGTTATATTCCGCGCCGATTAATTGGATTGCATATTTGCATTGTCAATCGAATTGCGGCTTATATTTGCTCGGCCGTTCATTTTGCGCCGACTAATCCGATTCCATTTTTGCTAAAAAGCCTTGCTTATAAATTCGTTTGGTGCTAAAATTCAATTATCATCTATGGAAGTAGTAGAAATTGCGCGTTAAGTGCCGTACGAACGTGGGGTGTCGGCGGACGAAGGGCGTTGCTCGCGGTGCAATATTCACTCCGGACTTCACATATTACCATAAAAGGTTTTTTGCGAGTGCTTCCAAAGGAGGTGCTTTTTGTTTTACCAAGAGGCAATCGACTACATAAAGAATATCGAAAGGTCGGGTTCGGATTACGGCATCGAGCGTATGCGTGAACTTCTCGACCTTCTCGGCGCGCCCGACAAACGATTGAAATTCGTGCATATCGCAGGCACGAACGGCAAAGGCTCTGTGAGCGCGTATCTCACGTCGGTTTTGAAAGAGGCGGGCTATAAGGTCGGCACTTACAATTCGCCGTCCGTTTTCTGCTACAACGAAAGGTGGCTGATAAACGGCAAACCGCTTTCGGACGAGGACGTAGCAAAGTATCTCACCGTCGTAAAAGAGCGCATAGAAAGCGAGCGTATTTTGCGCAACGCGTTCGGCATAGGCGAGTTCAATCCGACGGCTTTTGAAATAGAAACCGCTGTCGCTATGCTTGCGTTTTTCGACAAAGAATGCGACGTATGCGTGCTTGAAACGGGACTCGGCGGAAGGTGGGACGCAACCAATGCAATCGAGGATAAGGAACTTGCGGTGATAACACCGATAGGTCTTGACCATTGCGCGATTTTGGGGGATACGCTCCGGCAAATCGCAAGCGAGAAAGCGGCGATAATCAAAGATGTTGCGGTCACTTGCAATCAGCCCGCCGAAGTGATGGAAGAAATCGAAAATCCCTACGTGTTCAAGGACGGCAAAAAAGAGTATCGCAAGGCACAAGTGTTCGTGTGCAAAGAACCGATTTTTTTAAGTGGCGATTTGAGCGGACAACGCTTTTTATGCGACGGCAAAGAGTACGAAATATCTATGCTCGGAAAGCACCAACTCACAAACGCCGCAATAGCGATTTGCGCCGTCGAGCAACTGAGGAACAAGCACTTTTACATAAGTCGGACCGCGCTTGAAAACGGACTTAAAAACACCGTGTGGAAAGCAAGACTGCAAGTCGTCAAAAACGCAAAAGAGGACTTTAACATAACGATTCCGCAAGATAAAGTGCTTATTTTCGACGGTTCGCACAATCCGCAAGGCGCAACCACGCTTGCCAATGCGATAAAGGATTTGTTTCAATCAAGGCGCGTTCATCTCGTTTTGGGCGTGCTTAAAGACAAGGACGTCAATGGCATTTGCCAAATCGTCGCGCCGCTTGCCGACAAGATAACTTGCGTTACGCCGCCGTCCCCGAGAGCAATGCAAAAAGAGGATTTGCTTTTGATTGCAAAACCGCTTTGCAAAGGAATTTGCGACGTTCAAAACGACATAAAAACCGCAGTGCAAAACGCTTTGAGAGGCGATTGCGACGTCGTGATTCTGTGCGGCTCGCTCACGCTTTTTCAAAACCTTAACGACGATAAAAAAACGATATAAATACGCTTATGAAAAACAATAATATCGACCAAGAAAAAATCAAAAAAGCAGTCTACGACATTCTCGAAGCCATAGGCGAAGACCCTATGCGCGAGGGACTTTTGGAAACTCCCGACAGAGTTGCGCGTATGCTTGAAGAACTAACCGCAGGTTATAACGACGATGCAAAAACTCATCTTTCAAAAACTTTCGTTGAGAGCGGAAGTGAAGTCGTCATCGAAAAGGATATAGACTTTTCCTCTACTTGCGAACATCACCTTATGCCGTTTTTCGGCAAGGTGCATATCGCGTATATTCCGAGCGGAAAGGTCGTCGGACTTTCAAAACTCGCGCGCGTCGTAGAGGTTTACGCAAAGCGGTTGCAACTTCAAGAAAGGCTCAACGCGCAGATTGCCGACGCAATTTTCGAGCAACTCAATCCGAAGGGAGTTATCGTCGTAATCGAGGCGCACCACACCTGTATGAGCGCAAGAGGCGTAAAGAAAATCGGCGCGAAAACAATCACTTTCGCAAAGAGAGGCGAGGTCGGCGAACTCGTCGAGAAAATGCTTATCGAGGGGATAAAATGAGAGGACAACGTAAGTACGATTTTCACGTCGGCAACAAAACTTTCACGGACGGCACGCACGTTATGGCAATTCTCAACGTCACGCCCGACAGTTTTTTTGCGGGAAGCAGACACGCTCACGACGCGGTTGAAACCGCCGAAAAGTTTTTGCAACAGGGTGCACAAATCATAGATATAGGCGGACAATCCACAAGACCCGGCGCGCAAAGCGTAAGTGCAATCGAGGAAATGGCAAGGGTATTGCCGGCGGTCGAAAGCATAAAAAAAGCGTTTCCCGACGCGCTCGTCAGCGTTGATACGTTCTATCCCGACGTTGCGCAAGCGGCAATCGATTTGGGCGCGGATATGATAAACGACGTAAGTTGCCTCGCCGACAAAAATCTTGCCAAAGTCGTCGCGCAAAACAACGTTTCGATATGCGTTATGCACGACAGACGCAACTCCAAAATATCCGACCTCTTTTTCGACAAGGAAACGGGGCTTATGCGAGCGGTCGATTCGCTCTTGTCGCAAGGACTCGACAAAAGCAGAATCTTGCTTGACGGCGGCATAGGTTTCAACAAAAACAACGATGAGGACCGGCAACTTTTGAGAGATTACGACAAACTTTTGGATATGTTTGACGAGTATCCCTTCTTGCTCGGAACGTCGCGAAAATCTATGTTCGGCGGCACGCCCGACACGAGACTTTCGGCAACTCTCGACTCTACGATTCTCGCCGTAAAGCAAGGCGTATTATTTGTTAGAGTTCACGACGTTAAAGAAAATATTGCCGTTATAAACCTTTCAAAATAACACAAAAAATATGGACAAAATAATACTCAAAAACTACCAAATAACTTCCTGCCACGGGTGCAACCCCGAAGAAAAAATTACGCCGCAAAGATTTGTGTTTACGGCTGAAATTTTCTACGATTTTTCCGAAGCGGCAAAATTCGATAATTTGACAAAAACCATAAGTTATAGCGACGTAAAGAAGACATTAAAGTCGTTTTGCGAAAACAACTGCTTTGATTTGATTGAAACTTTGGCAACGCGCTCGGCTGAATTATTGCTCAAAAAATACCCTGCGAAAAAGGTGATTCTCACCGTCAAAAAACCCGACGCGCCAATGAGCGGCGTGTTCGATTACGCTGCAGTCGAAGTCGAAAAAGAATGGCACGAAGTCTACCTTGCGCTCGGTTCGAATATGGGCGACAAAAACGCGTATCTCGACTTTGCGATTGCAAGGCTTTTAGCCGACGACAATATAAAGGAAGTAAAGGAAAGCTCGAGATATTCGACGCTTCCGTACGGCGGCGTCGCGACGAACGATTTTGTCAACAGCGCGGTGAGGATTCAAACCTTGTATAGCCCCGAAGAACTTTTGAGGGTCGTATCGCAAATCGAAAAGGACGGCGAGCGCGTGCGCAACGAGAGGTGGGGCAACAGAACCCTCGACGTCGATATAATTTTCTACGACGATTGCGTCGTCGAGTTAAACGATTTGTGCGTTCCGCATAGCGATATGCAGCATAGAGATTTTGTCCTTAAACCGCTTGCCGAACTTTGCCCGTACAAACTTCATCCGATTCTCAAAAAGCGCGTTTGCGAACTTCTTGCCGCCGTCGAAAATAAGTGACGAATATCCGCGTTTTCCGCTTAAAGAAATATGTTCTTGCAATAATTCATATTGTATGATAAACTACATTTAGTGCGAAGAACGTTCGCAAATTGTTGGAGGGAATTATGAGGATAATCATCAAACAAAAGTATTTTACCGTCGGTGCAAAATTCGAAATAAAAACGAAAGAAGGGCAAACCGCATTCTTTGCCGAAAGACAGTGGGACAGATTTATGACCAACGTCGTTCTGTTCACGCCCGACGGCGCGCCGATTGCTCGTATGCAATCCGAACTCAAAAAAGTTTTCACGTCTTGGTTTTCTATCTCCGACGCGCGCGGCAATCAAGTGTGCGTCATCAACGAGAAATTGCCGTTTTTGTGCTTCCGCCGAGCCGTATCGTCGCAAGGCAATCTCAACGTCAAAATTAAGGCAGGTCCTTTCCATATGAAAGCCTATCTTCTCGATTCAAACGGCAAAGCACTCGCCGTCAAAGCACGCAAAAAACTGCTTTCAATCCGCGACACATACGTCATCGATATCGACGAAAATCGCATAAACCCTGCGTACGGTGTGTTGGTGGGGTTGTGGTATGACCTTGTTTGCCACCCCTCCCATTAAAAGCGCACCAAATCGCGCCTAACTTTGGACGCGATTGACGCAAACGTAGCAATCGCTATTCCGTCACTTCGTTCCTTACAGAGGCACTCGCCCGACAACTCATTTACGATTAGTAAATTAGGGTTGCCGTTCGAGTGCCTCTTTCGCGTTATGCATCGATTTGGCGCACTTTTACAAAACATATTAATGCGTCAGGCACACCCCGCCTCAAAATCGTGTACGTCTATGTACACTGGATTTTGATTCAAGCCGTGCCTTTCGCGTTTTTCATCTCAATAGCGCAATTTTACAGAATCTTAAAAGTTAACGGTTTTCCGATTAAACGTGGGTTACAAGAAGATATATCCCAAAACTGACAATTCCGATTGATAATACCAGATTTAGCGCGGGTGCAAGAAATACTGCAATGGCTATAAATATAGCAAGCGACAATAATGTGGCAAAAATATGCGATCCGCCGCTTGTACCGATAGAACCGTCAGAAGACACATACCAACCGCCACCGCCTGCGTCTGTGTCGTCAAACGGATTTAGCCACGCAATTAAACCGATGATAATTCCGAGAAACGAAATTCCCAAATATCCGAACATCATAAACCAGTTGTAAGCTGGAACACCGATTTTGCTTACGGTTTTAGCAATCCTTTCATAGTAGCGCACAAACTTTGTGTGATTTGAATAATATGCTTTTCTTGCGGTTTTTCTCGACCATAGATTTGCATATAAATGTGTTATATGTGGCGATTTTTCCGATTTTTTCGATAAATAATCGGGAACTTCATTTGCATTTACCCCAAAGTACTTTTGAGATATTTCGTTAAGTTCCGAATCAGAAGATATTTCATTGAAATAGTCGGTATGATATCCAGCCAGCAAATAGCCTGTGCTTGCAAAAAGGTAGGTGGCAAACGCCCACGAAGCCATAGCAACCAGTCCGATTATTATAACCAAAACGGATACTATAATCATAAACAATGACGAAGCACTCTCTTTTGTAGAATTGTCCATAATTTCCTCTCTATACCAAAACGGGATATTTTTATAATACCAGTTTGGTATAATTAAGTCAATAAAAATCACATATAAAGGTAAAAAATGAGGCTGAAAGAGTTGAGAAATTCATACGGTATATCGCAGTTGAAACTTGCGATGGACTTAAATATGAATCAAAACAGCATCAGTCGATATGAATGCGGCGAAAGAGAAGCCGATTATAATACTCTTATAAAATTCGCAGACTATTTTGACGTTTCCATTGATTATTTGTTGGAACGCACCGACAATCCGAAAGTCAATCGATAATATTCATATATATATTTTTTTTCGTTTTTTTCCTATCTTGAAAACGGGTTTTTCGTATGTTACAATATTATATATGTCACAAATATTTATATTTGACGAAAACGGCGAGTATAATTATGTGAAAATAATCAATCAAGCGGATTGCGCAACCGGTTTTGCGCAAAGTGAGGGGAAAATGATAAATATTTTTGTAAACGGAATCGAAATGCAGGTCAATGAAGGCACGAGAGTGATTGACTTGCTCAAACAAGAGGATAGGCGCAAATACGCCGTGTGCAAACTCGGCTCGCAAATCAAAGAACTCAATCGCAAACTTTCAAGCAAAGACGACGGAAAGACAATCGAGTTTTTGGGTATCGAAAACAACGAAGCGGCAAAGGCGTATGAGGCGAGTTTGAGATATATCGTGGCAATGGCGTTTCACAATCTTTATCCCGACGTGCGCATTCGCTTCGGCTACAACGCGTCGCGCTCGATTTTTTGCCAGATTCTCACCAAGGGTTTCAACGTGTCCAAAGCGACGGACGAAATCCGCAAAGAGGTTGACCGTATCATAAAGGCAGATATGCCTATCGAGCGTATCACCGTTTCGACGGACGAGGCGCGTGAGATTTTCGAGAAGATGCAACGCGACGACAAGTTGCGCATATTGCCGTATCGTCCCGAAAGTTTGGTGAATATCTACGTTTGCGGCGACTATTACGACTATTTGCACGCGTATATGGTGCCGTCCACGGGTTGCATATTCAGTTACAACCTTATGCCGTACAGCCCGGGTATAATCATTCAATATCCGCGCTCGGAACTCAACGCCGAGATTCCCGAATTTGTGGAAGAAAGCACTTACGGCAGAACGCTTCAGAGAGCGACCGCTTGGTCGAACAAGACAAAGACGGGAACGGTTGCCGACATAAACGAAAAGGTCGAGGACGGCAAAGTTCTCGATTTCGTGCAGATGTGCGAAGCAAGGCAAAACTCTATGCTTTCCGAACTCGGCAGAAAAATCGAGAGCGACATCGAAAATATCCGCCTCATCTGCATTGCGGGTCCGAGTTCGAGCGGCAAGACCACGTTCTGCAACAGAGTGCGCATAGAACTCATATCGAGAGGCATAAATCCCGTTATGATATCTATGGACGACTATTATCTCGAACGCGAAAAGATATGCAAAATGCAGGGCAAGGCGGCAAACGAGGTTGACCTCGAACACGTCGATTGCCTCGACATCGAACAATTCAACAAGGACCTTTTCGATTTGATAAACGGCGAAGAAGTCACGCTTCCGAGTTTCAATTTTGCAAAGGGCGCAAAGGAAAAAGGACGCACGATAAGAGTTGACGAGCATAGCCCCATAATGATAGAGGGCATACACGCGCTCAATGAAAAACTCACCGCGTCCATACCCAAGCATCAAAAATTCAAAATCTACATTGCGCCGCAACTCACCATAAACGTTGACGACCACTCGCCGCTCAGCATAACGGATTTGCGACTTATCCGCAGAATCGTGAGAGATATGCAGTTCAGAAACTATCCCGCAAAGAACACGATAGATATGTGGTCGAGCGTGAGAAACGGCGAATTCAGGTGGATATATCCGTGGCAAGAGGGTGTGGATTTCGTGTTCAATTCCGCGCTTGCGTACGAACTTTGCGTACTCAAAAAACTCGCACTGCCTGCGCTGAAAGAAATCAAGGACACCGACCCGCAATTCATCGTTGCGAACAGACTTATCAAATATCTCAAATATTTCAAGACGATAGAGGACGAAAGCCTTATCCCGTGCAACTCGCTTTTGAGAGAGTTTATAGGCGGCAGTTGCTTCAACGTATGATTGCGTAAATGATTGCACCCCGAAAAGAAACTTGCGAAGTGGACGAAAAAGTACGACAGAATCATTTGCAAACGTTGAATTGTAATTAATAATGAATAATTAATAATTGCGGAAGGCGAAGCCTTATCCGATCGTGCGCAAAACCGTTTGTCAAAGACGAATACCGCTTGCGCACGGCAGAAATATCACAGCACAAAGTAAAGTATTATGTACAAGATTGCCAGAGTCGGATTGCATCATTTCGAAGAACCGTGTTTGTCGGGCGAGAGAGGTAGCGGAACTATCTTCTTTTCGGGGTGCAATCTGCGCTGTCTGTTCTGCCAAAACTACGAGATTTCGCACGAGGGTAAAGGACTCGAAGTGAGCGAGAGCGAACTTGTGTCGCTTATGCTTTATCTTCAAAAAATAGGGGCGCACAACGTAAATCTCGTTACGCCGTCAAATTACACGAATTTTCTCAAGGATGCGCTTAAAGTTGCAAAACGACAACTTAAAATACCGATTGTGTGGAATAGCAGCGGATACGAAACCGTGCAGAATCTCAAAAAACTCGAAGGCCTGGTGGATATTTATTTGCCCGATTTCAAGTATTCAGACAACGATTTGGCGTGGGAATATTCGCACGCAAAACGGTATAGAGAAGTCGCTCTCGAAGCGATAAAAGAAATGCGTCGTCAGCAACCCGAGGACGTTTTCGACAGCGACGGAATGATGAAAAAAGGCGTTATCGTACGACACCTCGTTTTGCCTTGCGCACTTGAAAACACAAGAGGGGTTTTGCAAGATATATCTTCGATTGACGATACGATGTACGTTTCGCTTATGGGGCAGTATTTCCCCACGCCCGCCGTGCTTAACCACCCGATATTGTCGAGGCGCATAACCGATGACGAGTACGATAGGGCAACGCAAATGTTTTTCGACGCAGGATTGCAAAACGGATTTTCGCAAGAACTTGACAGCGCGACGGAAGAATATGTGCCCGATTTTGACTTGAACGCTTTGCAAAAAATATTGTTAAAAATTAGTAATGAATAATGAATAATTAATAATTGCGGGTGGGCTTTGCCCACACCCGAAACGGAAACTTGTTCGAAGGCTACTCGTGCAAGGAATGAGTAATTTCGAAGACGGAATCGGAATCGCAAGGCGATGACCGTAGCGAGCGTCGAGCTTGACGGATAGTACAAGTGAACGGGCGAGTGTGGATTTTTT
>URIX01000026.1 GCA_900547975.1 uncultured Eubacteriales bacterium
TGTCACTGCGCTTTGTGCGCCAGCTTCGCACCCAAACGGCGCAGTCGCTTGTACTTATCGTCAAGCTCGGCGTTCGATTTCTCGCCTCCTTGCGGCTCGCGTTCCGTCTTCGAATGAGTATAGAGGTTTAGAATATTCCGCAACTGCACACAAAGTGTGCAATTTCACTTGCGCATTGCGCAAATTTCATTGTGGCAGAGCCACAATTTCATGTACGCTTGGCGTACATTTCACTGCATCGCAGACGCAACGCAGATGCGATGCGTCAGCGATGCAGTCCTGCTTTTTCCATAATCGCTTTTTGGTGCGCTATCATCACTTTTTCGTCGTCGGGGTCGATGTGGTCGAATCCCAGTATGTGCAAAAATCCGTGACAAGCCAAAAAGCCTAACTCTCTCGCATACGAATGTCCGTATTCCCGCGCTTGTTGCTCGGCGCGTTGACGGCATATCATAATCGAGCCTAAAAGCACTTTGTTTCCGTCGTAATCGCTGTCCTCGAAACTGTCTTTCGACACGGGCAAATCGAGTTTTTCAAAGCACGGAAAACTCAACACGTCCGTAACCTTATCGATTCCTCTCGCCTCTTTGTTGAGCGCGCGAATGGTGTCTTCGTCAACCACCGTCATATCGATGAGGAAAAAATCGGGTTGATTCAAATGCGCAAAACACGCCTTTTCCACCCTTTTGATAAGCATTTTCTCTTTTAGACTTGCGTTTGAGATTTTTATCATATTTTTCCTTTGTATCGAGTGATTATTTATTAAAAGTGTTAGTCGAGCGTTTCTTTTCGTAACTTACGCGGCTATGGTGAATGGACGGCAACACTTCGATTATCGTGCGTTTGATGATTGCAATATCACCCATCGTTATGGGACATTCGTCAAACTGTCTGAGTTCCATTTTCTCGTCCACGAGTTTGTTGATTCTGCCCTCGAATTCCTCTTTCGTGTCGGGCATATACGCGCGCATTGCCGCTTCAATCGTGTCCGCAATCATAATGATAGCGGCGATTTTGGTTTGAGGTTTCGGACCTGCGTAGGTGTATTTGTCAACCGCAAGGTCGCCTTCTTCTTTGAGGGTGAGCGCTTTTCGGTAGAAATAACCGACGGGCGACGTGCCGTGGTGTTCTCTGCATATTGCGACGATTTCTTTGGGCAATCTGTTTTGTTTTGCCAAAATCTCGCCGAAAAGCGTATGCGAGGTTATCATACTCACGCTGACTTCGGGAATAAGTTCGTCGTGCGGATTGTACGAGGATTGGTTCTCGCTGAAATATATAGGCGCTTTGAGTTTGCCGATGTCGTGATAGTACGCCGCGCATCTTGCCATATTCGGATTTTCGCCGATTGCCGACGCGCACGCTTCTGCGAGGTTTCCCACCACGAGCGAGTGGTTGAACGTACCCGGTGCTTCGCTCGCAAGGCGTTTGAGAAGCGGATTGGACAAATTGCAAAGTTCGTTGAGTCTGAAATCGTCCGCGATGTTGAACACACCCTCGAAAATTGCGACGAGAGGCATAAACACCAGCGAAGCCGCGATATTTGCGCCGTACGACCACACGACGTGCCATAAAAGGTTCATCGACGTATCGCCGCTTGCAAGCGTGAACATAACGACGAGCGGTTGCATTGCAATCGGGGTCGCCATAGACACGAGCAAGAATTTGAGGCGCGTAAGGTGCTTTTTCTCGTAAAAGTTTACGATGACCGAGCACAAACTGTTGCACACCACCGAAGCGATGACCGTCGTATAGTCGTATGTCACGGTGTCGCGCATAAACGCGACCGCAATCATAATTGCCACGACCGCCGTCGAAAGCGTTGCCGTGCGCCTGTCGATAAGTTCGATAAGCACGAGCGTGGCAAGCGCGATGGGCATTGCGAACAAATTGAATTTCGTCGCCGCCGATATGGACGTGATAAAGGTTATCACAACCAAAATTATCGTCAAATGGAAATCTCTAACGCTCGTTCCCTTCGGCTGCGCGAATCTGTAAATTCCTGCCATAAGGAAAACGGTAAGCACTGCCGACGTGATGAAAATCGCCATCGTGGAAAGCGCGTTTTTCGCCGTGAAAGCGTCAAGGAAATCGCCTATCATATAAAGTGCGAACAAAGTCATCGCAAACACCGCGACGATTGCCGTCGCAAAGCATTTGCCGACGTAACGCGACGCGTTTTGTCTCGCTAATGCTTTGGCTTTTTCCGCTCTTGAAAGATCTCTTACGTCATCTATCATAGTTCACCTCTGCAAGGTCAATCGCAATTTTTGTCGTCCGTTGCGACTTTTTTCCTTGCCGACTCTGCTTTTTCATATGCTTGTATTATTCTCGTCACGAGTTCGTGGCGCACCACGTCTTTCGCCGTGAGTTTTACGATGTCTATCCCCTCGACGCCGCCGAGCACCTCTATTGCGTCTATCATACCGCTTTCGACGTTCTTGGGAAGGTCGATTTGCGTAATGTCACCCGTGACGACTATTCTGCTGTTTTCGCCCATACGGGTGAGAAACATCTTCATTTGCTCTCTCGTTGTATTTTGCGCCTCGTCGAGAATGATAAAACTGTTAGAGAGCGTTCTGCCGCGCATATACGCAAGCGGCGCAATCTCTATGCTTCCCCTTTCGATGTGGCGAAGATACGCGTCTTGCCCCATCATCTCTTGCAAGGCGTCGAAAAGAGGACGAAGATACGGGTCTACCTTTTCGTTCATATCGCCGGGCAAAAATCCGAGTTTTTCGCCTGCCTCGACTGCCGGTCTCGTGAGAATGATTTTGTCGACTTCTTTGTTTTTGAGCGCGTACACCGCAAGTGCGACGGCAAGATACGTCTTGCCCGTACCGGCAGGTCCTACGCCGAAAACTATGCTCGACTTCTTGATTGCGTCGACGTACTTTTTTTGTCCGAGAGTCTTCGGACGAATGATTTTTCCGCGAGCGGTGATTGCCACCGTTCCCATCAAATCCTCGACGTCGAATTCCTTGCCCGCCTTTGCGTAGCCTATCACCATATTGACTTGCTGTGCGCCGAGCGGTTGCTTTTGGCAGAGTTTTTCGAGGGCGTTTATCGCGGCAAGCGCGCCGAGCACGTCCTTTTCCTCGCCGCTTATCTTCACGCTCGTACCCATCGCGAAAACGTCCACGTCAAAAGCGTCGGTGAGTTTTTCGATGTTTTCGTCAAGTTCGCCGAAAACGCTCATCATAACGTCGTAACTGTCAAATTGTTTTTCTTTTTGCGTTTTCATTTTATATGATTTCCTCTGCTTCGAGCGTCAGCGTGACGTACGTTCCGTCTTCCGTCGCGGTTATCTCGTAATAGACGTCGAGCACCGTCGCGCTTTCGGTCAAATCCGCAACGAGTTCGGAATATACCGCCTTTTTCATACCCGCCTCGTCGAACGTGTTCTCGATTTCGACGGTTTGAATTTCATCGTACCTATACGAGTATATCTTTATCGGAAGCAAATATCCGAAGTCGCTCGCTTTCGTTTCCAGCCGATAGTTTTCAAACGGACTCGCAGGTGTTTTCGGCACTTTTTCGAACATACCGAAGCGAGTGTACGTTTTGCTGTTTACGACGGTTTCGACTTTCTCTACCCTCGCAAAAAACTTCGTGCGCTTGTAGTATACTTTTCCGAACGCATAGCCTTTTGCCTCGACGGGTATTTTGTTGTCGCCGTACTCGATATAGCCGTCAATGAGCGTGTCGCCGACTTCCACCACGTCGCCGTACTTGCAAACCGCCGTTCCGCCCTCGACGATAACCCTTGTGACGACGGCGCGCTTTTTGGCAACCACGCTTTGCGGATTCGCGGAAACAAAATTCTCTTTTTCCAGCGCGGTTTTGTAAACGACGTTTATGTGCGTTCCGATTTTGTCCACGCTTGCAAACGTCACGCCGTCAAGCGAGGATATTGCGTTTTCCAGTTCGTCTGCGTTAAGCGACTTAACTCTTGCGCCCTCAACCGCGCCGTACTCTTTCAGTATGCCGTCGATTTGCGCATTTAATGCGTAGTCGCTCGCGCCCTCGCACCTTACGCTCACGCGCGTGACGAAAGACGAATAAATCAAAACGGCGCATACGCTTGCGGCAATCCCCGCAAATATTCCCGCCCTTGCAAAAGCACGGAAAAACGACGAGGATACCCCGACTATATTAATTATTTTATAATCATAGCATAAGTTTTGCAATAATGCAATAATCTTGTGACATTGTTTGGACTCGACGAAAAACCTCGTATATTCCTTTGTCGATTCCACTTTTTCGACTTTGGATATTTTCGAAATCGCAGTCAGTGCTTTTTGTGCGTTGCCGCCTCGCACCTCGATTTGCGTTTTTCCGAGTTTACCCTCGATTTTAGACAATCTATCTGCATATTTTTTTTTGCGAGCATACAGTTTTTCAAGGAATAATTCTTCCCTTTCCTCTTTGATTTTCTTCCTTATTTCCTTTTCATTCTCCCTTTGCTCTTTAAGTGCGAGTTTTCTCTCTCGCTCTTTCTTGTATTCCTCTCTTTTTCTGTATTCTAAACGGTTATTTTTGTTTTTCAAATTCGATTTTGTCAACTTGCCCCTCCAAAAACATATCACCGCCACCGATTTCCAAAATGTGCAGATTTTCGCCGTCTATCGACATATTTCCGCTATCGAGCCGCATTTTTATGTGCGTATCCGAAGTGGACACGACCCGTTTTATACCGCAAATGACGGTTTTCTTTCTTGACAGCATATTGAGTGTAAAAGGGAAAATATCCCCCGCAACGTTAAGTTTTCGTTTTATCTCGTCTTTGAACATATGAAATTGTATGCGAGAATAAAGTCTTAAATGATTGAAATAAGTTGAGTAATATTTGGGTGTGGGCAACGCCCACCCGCAATTATTAATTATTAATTATTAATTGTTTTAATCAAAAAGACGAGGCACCGTAGCCTCGTCTTTTTGATTAAAATGGCATATCGCCGTCGTCTTCGAAAGTGTCCCCTTCGTCGACGTATTCGTCGTCTTCGTCGGGTATGTCGTCGTCACTCGGCGGTGGGGTTTGTTCGCCTTCGTTTGAATTGAACGGCATATCGAAAGGCATATCCGAATCTGCCGCCGCGATTTCGTGCAAATCCTCTGCTACGTCGGATAATGCTTTCATATCCACGCCGCCTTCTTCGTCGTCGTCACGCTTCTTCGGCTCGTCGTAGACGTATTCCGTCGTGTTTGCGTTTTCGTCCACACGTTCTTTGAAAGAGGTCGTGGGCGCGTCCCAGTCGAGCGTGATTTCGCCGATTTCACCGTTTCTGTTTTTCTTGACGTCGAGTATGACTTCGTTCTTTGGCAATGCGGGATTGTATTTGCTCGGATTGTTGAGAAACATAACGATGTCCGCGTCTTGCTCGATTGAACCCGATTCACGCAAGTCGGAAAGAAGCGGCGTATGGTCGGGACGTTGCTCGATGCCACGCGACATTTGCGAAAGCAAGATTATCGGGCAATCGAGTTCCTTTGCGTATATCTTCATCTTTCTCGACATATCGCTGACTTCGACTTGACGGCTTTCTGCCGACCTGCCGTTCTTTTGAGCGGTCATAAGTTGCAAGTAGTCGATAATGACGAGGTCAAGACCTTTTTCGCGTTTGAGTCTGCGGCATTTTGAAAGCACGTCGGACGGACCGTTCATCGAATAATCGTCGATGTAGATGTCCGAAGCGAGCAACGCGCGATAGCCGTTGTACAGTTTCTTATAGTCGGTTTGAGTGAGTCCGCCGCGAGTGTTCATCTTGTTGCTCTCGACTTTCGAGATGTATGCAAGCATACGTTTTGCAAGCAAGTCGGCAGGCATTTCGAGTGAGAAAATAGCCACTTTTTTGCCGTGATTGAGCGCGACGTTTGCGGCGATATTAAGTGCAAACGCGGTTTTACCGACGGACGGACGAGCCGCGATAAGCACCATTTCACCCGGTTTCAAGCCGTGCGTTTTTTGGTCGAAACTCGGAAAATCGATGTATATCGTGTTTTTGGGTACGTTGCCCGTTTGTGCGTCCTGAATGGTTTTGAGCGCGAGTGCCGCCGCGTCGTCAACCTTGACGAGTGCTTTTTCGCTGGACTGCTCGGCAATGGCATACACGAGTTTTTCCGCGTTTTCGAGAGCGTCTTTGCCGTCTTGACATTCGTAGCCGAACTTTGCGATGTCGTTGCCCGCTTCGATAACCTTTCTCGTGAGGCTGTCACGCTTTATTATGCTTGCGTAATACTCGCCGTTTGCGGCGGATACGACGCCCTCTGCAAGTTCGCTCAAATACGCAATCGAGCCTACTTCGTCGAGTTGACCTTTAAGTTCGAGCGCGTCACAAACGGAAACCGTGTCGATGGGCTTGCTTTCCATTTGCAGTTGCTTCATCGCCTCGAAAATCAGTCTGTTTTGCGAAAGATAGAAATCTTCCGCTTTGAGCATAGGAATGATAATGTCGGCGGCTTTGCCGTCGATGAGAATGGAACCGAGAACGGACGCCTCCGCGTCAACGTTGTTGGGCATACCCCTCGTCACTCTTTTGTTTTCGTCTTTTGCCATTTTACACCTTTGAGAGCAAACGTAACGCCGATTGCCACGAGCGCAACGGCCAGTGCGCAACCGAGCAAAGTTCCGTACCAACTTGCCGCGTTTTGCGTGCGCATTTCAAGCGTAAAAACGTCGCTTTCGAGGCTTTTCTCGAGCGCGTATTTATGCACGTACTTCTGCCCCTCGCGCGTAATTTCACCGTTGCTTTTTATAGATTTATAGATTGTATCATATCTCAAAACCACTTTCAAGCGGTTGTATTCAACATCGTTATACACAAGGTCTTCTTGTGGTACGCTCTCTTTGACCGCACTAAATATCGAATCGGGCGCAAGCGTAACCGTGGTTTCGCTCACGTTGTAAAACGCGCCGTCTTTGCGCTTTTCGCTGTGCCAAACCGCGCTGCAACCTTCAAGTTTTCTGTCCGTTTTCGAAAAAGTGACGTACACTGTCGCAACTTTTTCGCTCGATTGCTCGCCGCCGTTTTCCTCGTTCGATTCGCCCGTATTTTCGCTCGAATCGTCGCTTATCACGGCTTCGCCGCTCGGACTCTGCGGCGTTTCGTCGCCCTCGAACTCGATGCCGTAAATATACAAATCGCGCACTGCGTCCTCACCGTCTTGCTCGTTGCAAGCAAAAAGGGGAAACGCGCTTATGAGCGTAAGCGCGACGACGAGGATAGTCAAAGTGATTTTTTTGATACGTTTCATAGTTGCCAAGCAGGTGCAAACGTTTGCCTGCACCTGTGTTTTTTTGCCGTTATTTCAAGTTTTCGCCGATACTTTCAATCAAAGATCGAAGGATTTTTCCAGTTCGGCGAGAGTGTCCGCAAATTCTTTCATCGCAAGTTCGTACGGTGCGTCGCTTTCGAGGTCGACGTCGGCAAGACGAATGATGTCGAGCGGCGGCATACTTCCGCCCGCGGAAAGGAATTTCTTGTATTTTGCAAAGTATTCTTCCCCGCCTTTGAGGATATTGTTTGCGATAGAAACCGCAGTGGTGATACCCGTTGCGTATTTGTAGACGTAATAACTCGTGTAGAAGTGCGGGATTCTCGCCCACTCGTAACGAATCAGGTCGTTATGCTCGACGGACTCGCCGTAATACTTCTTGTTGAGTTCGTAGTAAGCGTCCGAAAGCGCGGTTGCCGTGATAGGCTCGCCTTTTTCAACCATACCGTGCGCGATAACCTCGAACTCGCTGAACATGGTTTGTCTGAACAACGTCGTGCGGAACATATCGAGATAGTAGGAAAGCAAATACTTTCTGAACTCGCCCGTAGCCGTTTTGAGAAGGTGCTTCAAGAGCAACACTTCGTTGACGGTGGAAGCGATTTCCGCAACGAAAATGACGTAGTCCGCTTTTTGCTCGCAGAGCGCGTGATTGCTGAAATACGAGTGCATTGCGTGACCCATTTCGTGCGCAATGGTGAACACGTCGTGAATAGTTTTTTGATAGTTCAGCAGCACGAACGGGTGAACGCCGTACACGCCCCACGAATACGCACCGCTTCTCTTGCCTCTGTTCTCGAACACGTCTACCCAACCGCTCTTGAATGCGTTTGCGAGAATGTCCGAATATTCCTTTCCCGTGACTTTAAGCGCGTCTTTGACAAGTTCGACCGCGTCTTCGTATTCGAGCGCAAGTTCCTGCTCGCTGACGATAGACGTGTAAAGGTCGTACATATTGAGTGTTTCGACGCCCAAAACTTTCTTTCTGAGCGCGATGTAATCGTGCAAGGGTTTCGTGCCTTTGCCGACCGCTTCGAGAAGTTTGTTGTAGCAAGTGGACGGAACGTTCTCGTTGTACATCGAGTAGTCGAGCGCACTCTTGAAGCCTCTCACCTTTGCGTAGAACCAGTCTTTTTTAACGTTGCCGGCATAGTTTGCGGCAATGGTGTTGATGTGGTCTTTGTACGCCGTGAACATACTCTCGAAAGCGTCCTTTCTCACTCTTTGGTCGGTGCTTTGCAAAAGCATACCGTACACGCCGTGACTCATCGCCACTTCGTTGCCGTTTTCGTCCTTGACGGGCGCGAATTTAACGTCGGCGTTGTCGAACATAGAGAAAACTTCTCTTGCGTTGTCCGAGAACAAACCGACTTCGCCGAGCAATTTTTCCTCTTTCTTTGAAAGAATGATGTCTTTGCTTCTGATTATTTCCTTGAAGAAAACTTCGTAATCGGCAAAACGTTTGCTATTTTGCAATTCTTCGAGTCTTTCTTTTGGAAGTTCGCCGAGTTCGGGTGTGATGAAAGACACCGCCGTCGAGTACTTGACGTAGAGCATATCCGCTCTGTTTGCCATCGCTTGATGGGTTGCGTCTCTCGAGTCTTGGTCGAGGCGCATTTTGGCATATCCGTAAAGATAGGATATGTCGTGCATCATTCTCGACATAAGTTCGAGACAGTCGAACAGCATATCTTCGTCTTGAAGTTTGTCGTGATATTTCGAAAAGTGGCCGATGCGTTCTTCGCACTTGAAAAACAATTCTTCCCACGCGTCGTTGCCTGAGATAATGTCTTCGAGTTTCCATTTATACTCGGCAGGTATTTGCTCTCTTGATTCGTATAACATATAGGCTTCCTTCCTTTTTATATTTTCGTTCATTATTGCACAACAGCAAGTTTAATCGTCCGATTTTATTCGATAAACAGCGTGTTGTCCAAAAATTCCGGCGAGCAAGTGAGGCGCACGCCGAGTTTTTTAAACGGGTTTTCGTCCGCTTTGAAAAGCATATGCGTCGAGTGTGCGTCACACCCTTCGAGAAGCGGCAGTTGCTCCATAGCAGTTGCGGCGTTGGCGTCGGACGCCGCGCAAATGGAAAGCGCGATGAGTGCTTCTTCGAGCGTAAGGGTCTTGTTATGCTCTTTGAGAATTTTGGTTTTTAGGTCGATGATAGGACCTATGACATAAGGCGATATGAGTTTTTGTTTGTCCTTTATGCCTGCAAGCATTTTGACCGCATTGAACACGCAAGCGGCGGACGCGCTCATCATCTTCGTGTTCTTGCCCGTGACGATTCTGCCGTCTGCAAGTTCGAGCGCAACCGCGCCGCAACCGTCGTTGTCGGCACTCTTTTTCTTTGCGACTTCCACTATCTTTCTGTCCGCGACGTTAATTCCGAGGCGCGACATCAAAAATTCGAGTCTGCTGACCGTATCTTCCGTTCCGGTGCCCGTTTTGAGGTCGCAAAGAGCCTTGAAGTATCTGCGCAAAATCTCTTGCTTTGACGCCTCTCTGCACGCTTCGTCGTCTATAATGCAGTAGCCTGCCATATTCACGCCCATATCCGTCGGCGATTTGTAGATACATTCCTCGCCCGTTATCTTTTCGAGTATGCTCTTGACGACGGGGAAAACCTCGATGTCGCGGTTGTAGTTGACCGTGATTTCGCCGTATGCGTCGAGGTGGAAGTTGTCAACTTTGTTTACGTCTTTCAAATCGGCGGTTGCCGCTTCGTACGCGACGTTTACGGGGTGATTGAGCGGAATATTCCAAATCGGGAAAGTTTCGAACTTCGCATAGCCTGCCTTTACGCCCCTCTTGTTCTCGTGATAGAGTTGGCTGAGGCAAGTTGCAAGTTTTCCGCTTCCCGGACCGGGGGCGGTAAGCACCACGAGCGGTCTTGACGTGGTGATGTACGGATTTGCACCGTATCCCTCGTCGGAAACAATCGTGTCGATTTCGTGCGGATAGCCTTTGGTCGGACGGTGGATATAAACTTTTATGCCTCTGTTTTCGAGTTTTTGCTTATATGCGAGTGCGCTTTGTTGGTCGGTGAACATCGTGATGACGACGCAGTTGATGTATATTCCCATTGCGGAAATGTTGTCAATCATTCTCTCGACTTCGCTGCCGTAGGTAATGCCGTAGTCGGCGCGGATTTTGTTGCGCTCGATTGCGTTTGCGTTTATACAAATGATGAGTTCCGCCTTGTCGCGAAGTTTTTGTAGAAGTTTGATTTTCGCCGCCTTATCGAAGCCGGGGAGCACCCTTGCGGCGTGCAAATCGTCAAAGAGTTTTCCGCCGAATTCAAGGTAGAGTTTGTCGAAGCGATTGATACGCTGCAAAATATGCTCCGACTGTTTTTGCATATACATATTGCTGTCAAAACCGATTTTGTTCATAAGACTTCCTTTGTGTTGTCGGGTGCGTGTTCCCGCGGTATTCTTTCGGGTGTGGGCAGAGCCCACCCTCAATTATTAATTAATAATTATTAATTATTAATTCCCAGCAAAAACTCATTCTTCGCCGTCGTTAAGAGGCGTGACGAGCGTCACTTCTTGCTTGAAGATTTGTTTGCCTTTTGTGGTTCTCGTGTCTATGCGGATATTTTCCGTGTTGACTATACTCGTTTGTCCGCCGCTGACGAACGCAAGGTCGTATGGCATCTTCACCGTGCCGACGTACTTGACGTAAGATTTGTCGAGTTCGATGATTTTTACGCCTTTAAGGTAGCGCGAACTCGGGTCGATGAGCGAGGCGATAACCCTCTTTGCGTATCCTGTGTCGGAAACGACGATAATTTCGCCCTCGTCTTCGACTTGTCCCGCAAACACCACGCTGTCGGAGTCCGAAAGTTTTATGCCCTTTACGCCCGCCGCCGTTCTGCCTTGAAGCGGGATTTCGGTTGCCTTGTAGGCAAGCACCTGCCCTTCTTTGGTGACTTCGAGCACGTTCTTTTCGTCGTCTACGACATCCGCGCCGACAACCTCGTCTTTCTCTTGAAGATTGATTGCTTTAAGATATGTTTTCGATACGCTCGAGAACTCGCTCAAATCCACGCGTTTCGCGCCGCCCTGTTTTGTGAACAGCACGAGTTCGCCCACGGGTACGCCCTCGAAGAAGAACAACTTGACGACGTTTTCGCCCGTTTGTACGTCTTGATTTATTGCGCCGAGTTTGAACGGCTTTTCTTTGAACTTCTTTTCGGGAAGCGTGGTCACGTCGATTTTAACGACGCTGCCGAGATTCGTCACCGCGTAGAGCGTGCCTTTGTTGTTTACGGACATACGGCACACGGGCAAAGCGTCCTCGCCCATAGACGCAAAGTCTTTCTTTGCGGTGGTATACGCCTTTTGCGACATAAATCTCATTTGACCGTCCTTGTTGGTCACGAGCACGCCGTCGCGATATGCAACCGCTTCCGCTTCGCTGGGCGCAGAATAGTTTTCCTCGTCCTCGTCGCCGCTCATAATGACGGTCATACGCTCGGAATTGAGAGCCTTTTTGATTGCCGAAAGTTCCTCTTTGACAATAGTAAGTTGTCTGCGCTTGGACGCGAGGATTGCCTCGAACAAAGCGATTTGTTTTTCGAGGTGCGCCAGTTCTTCTTCGAGTTTGCCAACTTCGAGTTTTGCGAGGCTTTTGAGGCGCATATCCAAAATGGCTTGCGCTTGCGCGTCGCTCAGGTCAAATCTCGCTCTCAACGTTTCTTTTGCCTTTTGAGTGGATTCCGATTCCTTGATTATGCGGATAACCTCGTCGATATTGCGGATTGCAACGAGCAATCCTTTCACGATTTCCGCTCTCGCCTTTGCCGCCTTTAAGTCGTAAGTTGTGCGGTTGACGATGATTTTGCGTTGATACTCGATGTAGTAGTCGAGATACGCCGTAAGCGAGAGTTGTTCGGGCTTGCCGTTTGCGATTGCTACCATATTGATGGAATAGCCCTTTTCAAGGTCGGTTTTCTTGAACAAGAACGAAATGATTTTGTTGACGTCGGTGTCCTTTTTGCACTTAATCACGGCGCGAGTGCCCGTTTTGTCGCTCTCGTCCACGATTTCGGCAATACCTTGCAAAGTGTCCTTGTTGGCTTCTTTGAGGTCTGCTATGCGCGAGAGCAAATCGGTTTTGGACACGAGATACGGAATCTCGGTTATGACGATATTCTTTTTGCCGTTGTCGTCGTTTTCGATGTGCAAGCGCGAGCGAATCTTGATTCTGCCCTTGCCAGTCGAATATATGTCTTCGAGATTGTCAACGGGGATTATAAATCCGCCCGTCGGAAAATCGGGACCGTGGAACACTTTGAACAAATCTTTAATCGTCGCGTTCGGATTTTCTATTCTCATAACGGTTGCGTCGATACACTCGCCCATATTGTGGGTGGGAATGTTGGTCGCAAGACCGACCGCAATGCCGTTTGCGCCGTTTACGAGAAGATTGGGAAATCTGCCGGGAAGCGTATTGGGTTCTTCGAGGCTGTCGTCGAAGTTGGGCGACCACGTAACCGTTTCTTTGTCGAGATCTCTGAGCAATTCGAGGGCGAGAGGACTCATTCTCGCTTCCGTGTAACGCATAGCCGCCGCCGAATCGCCGTCGACAGAACCGAAGTTGCCGTGACCGTCGACGAGTTTCATTCGCATAACGAAAGGTTGCGCCATACGCACCATTGCGCCGTACACCGAACTGTCGCCGTGCGGGTGATATTTGCCGAGACAATCGCCCACGATTCTCGCGCACTTTTTGTGCGGCTTGTCGGGGGTAAGCCCCATTTCGTGCATAGAATAAAGCACTCTGCGTTGAACGGGTTTCAAACCGTCCTCGACTCTGGGCAACGCGCGGTCGAGTATGACGTTTTCCGAATACGGAAGCATCGAGTTGTGCATTACGTCCTCGAATACGGTGTCAAGCACGACTGAGTTGTATTCAATTTCTTTGTGTTGTTTTTTTGCCATTTTTCTAACTTGTTCAAATTATTTTTTCGTCTGCGGGCAACGCTCGCAAACGGTTTATTGTTCGTCTTGTTCTTTGCTTATCTTGAATGTGTCGATTTTGTTGAAGTCGGCGTATTGATAGATATAATCTTTGCGGATGTTGCTGTCCTTGCCCATAAGAATGGTTATGCGCTTGTCCGCCATTGCCGCGTCGTCGATGGTAACTCTCGTAAGCGTGCGCTTTGCAGGGTCCATCGTGGTGTCCCAAAGTTGTTCTGGGTTCATTTCGCCGAGACCTTTGAAGCGTTGAAGCAATGCGTTTTTGCCCATTTTCTTCTGCCCTTCGATAAGCGCGTTGTCGTCGTAGCAATACAAAATCTCGTCTTTCTTCTGCAAGCGGTAAAGAGGCGGCATACCGATGTATACGTGCCCTTCCGTGATGAGTTTGCGCATATAGCGGAAGAAGAACGTAAGAAGCAACGCCCTTATGTGCGCGCCGTCTTGGTCGGCGTCCGCCAAAATTATGACCTTGTCGTATTTGAGGCTGTCGAGGTCGAATTCGGGGTCGATACCCGTGCCGAGCGCGGAAATGAGCGTTGCAAATTCCTCGTTTGCCAAAATTTCTTCCAGTCTCGATTTTTCGACGTTGAGCGGTTTGCCGCGAAGGGGCAGTATCGCTTGGAAGAATCTGTCTCGCGCTTGCTTTGCGCTGCCGCCTGCCGAGTCGCCCTCGACTATGAACAATTCGTTTATGGAAGCGTTCTTGCCCGAGCAACTTGCGAGTTTTCCGACGAGATTGAGTCCGCTGAGTTTGTTTTGCTGACGACTCAAATCCTTTGCGCGCTTTGCCGCTTCTCTCGACTTTGCCGCGCCCATTGCCTTTGCGATAATCTTTTCCGCAATGGCTTTGTTGCCTCTTTGCAAAAGAAGTTCGGCAAGTTTCTCGCTCACGAGATTCTCGACTTTCGTGCGCACTTCGGGATTGCCGAGTTTGCCTTTCGTCTGTCCCTCGAATTGCACGTTCTGCATTTTTACGGTTATGACCGCAACCATACCCTCTCTGAAATCCTCACCCAAAAGGTTGGCTTGTTTCTCTTTGAGAATGTTGTTCTTTCTTGCGTAATCGTTGAAAACTTTCGTGACCGCGCTCTTGAAGCCGACCTCGTGCGTGCCGCCTTCCGCCGTCGGAATGTTGTTGACGTACGAATAAATGTTTTCGGAATATCCTTCGGTGTGCTGAATGGCGACGGCAACCTCGAAATGAGGCTCTTTCGCTTCGACGTAAAGTGGTTTGTCGTAAAGCACCTCTCTGCCTTCGTTGAGGTATTGAACGTAGTCGGCAATGCCGCCCTTGTAGCAAAACACGTCGTGCTTGCCCGTGCCGCCCGCAAGAGGCATACGCAAATCGTCGATGATGATGGTCACGCCCTTGTTGAGATACGCAACGTCGCGCATACGCTCGGCGATGACGGAATAATCGAATTTTTCTTTGCCGAAAACTCTCTCGTCGGGCTTAAACTTGACGGACGTACCCGTACCCTTGACCTTGCCTATGACGGTAAGCGGCGTTTTGACGATACCGCTTTTGATTTTCGTGCCGACTTGCGGCGACCAAAATTCCGCGCGATACAAATTTCCGTCGCGTTTTACGTCAACGGTGAGCCACTCGGAAAGAGCGTTCGTGACCGACGCGCCCACGCCGTGCAAACCGCCCGAATAATTGTACTGACCGTTGTCGAATTTCGCGCCTGCGTGAAGTTGGGTGAACACGACTTCCACACCGCTGATTTTGAGTTTGGGGTGCTTATCCACAGGCACGCCGCGCCCGTTGTCGCTGACTCTTGCGACGTTGTCGTCCAAAAGTTCAATACGCACGGTATCGCCGTATCCGTTTGATGTTTCGTCGATACTGTTGTCGATGATTTCCCAAAGTATGTGGTGCATACCTTTGCTGCCCGTCGTACCGATGTACATACCGGGGCGTTTTCTCACGGCATCGAGACCTTCCAAGATTCGAATGTCGCCTGCTTTGTATTCTTGATTTGCCATAAAGTAAACCTTTATAAAGTAATAATGTATTTATGATACCACAATATCTTGTTTTTTTCAAGGCATTTGCGCCGCTAATTTTGTGGTTTGGAAAAAAATATTTAATTAAAAATCCACCTTACGAAAAAATAGTTGTTTATAACGCGCTGATGCGTTTATCTTAACGGTTGATATAAGCCAATATTTGAATGAAGAACAAGAAAGAGTCGCGCTTTCGGCAACCCTAATTTACTAAGCGTAAATGAGTTGTCGAAGCGCGACTCTGCCGCAGTTATTCGTCAAATAGTGGCTTATAGCATACCGTTAAGACGGGTGAGGATGTCGGAATAGACTTCAGCATTATTCACCTCGTTCAAAATCTCGTGGCGTGCGTCGGGATAAAGTTTGATAGTCAAATCCTTGACGCCGAGATTCTTGTATTGGTCGTAGAGTTTTTGGACGAGTTTGCCGTTGCCGCCGACGGGGTCTTTGTCGCCGGAGAAAATGGCGATGGGTTTGTTCTTGTCGATTTTGGCAAGGTTTTCCGCCTTATAACTCTCTTTGAGCCCGTTGAGGAAGAACTTGAAGAACGCAATGGACATAACGTAGCCGCATTGCTCGTCGAAGATGTACTTTTTGACGTTCTCTTTGTCACGGGAAAGCCACGCAAACTCGGATTCCTTTTTGAAAGGCTTGTTGTATGCGCCGAAGGAAAGTTTGTCGAGAAGGTGCGCGGTTTTTTCGCCGCCGAGAAGTTTGTATTGCATATTCGAAAGTGCCGCGCCGCTTGAAAGCACCGCCCCTTTCATCATCGCAGAGCCGCTGAGGATAACGCCCGAATAGTCCTTGCATTCCTCGATGTAGCGTTGCCCCACCATACTGCCGTAACTGTGTCCGATATAGAACACGGGAAGATTGTATCTTTCTTTGAGCATTTTGGTGATTGCGCACTCGTCTTGGACTGTGTCGAAATAGATGTTGCCCTTGTGGTAGCCTTTCACGCCCTTCGAAGATTGCTTTGTGCTTGTCATACCGTGAGCGCGGTGGTCGTCGGCAAAAACGATATATCCGTTTTGATTGAGGTAGTTTGCAAAATCGTCGTATCTGCGAGCGTGTTCCGCCATACCGTGAGAGATTTGGACTACGCCCTTGGGCGCGCGCACATTGTCCCAAAGATAACATTGCAATACGGTTCCGTCAAAACTCTGAAATTTTTCGGTTTTCATAAATTCTCCTCTTATCGCGAAAGCGATTATCGTTATTCAATATGGATATATTGTAACACACGTTTTCTCGCTTTTCAAGACGTAAAAATACGCAACTTTGTGTGATTTTGTTTCATAATATGGTTGTATGGCTTCGAAAATGAACGATAAAACGACGATTTCGCAACAAAATGCAAAGATACTTTTCACGGGCGGCGGTACGGGCGGACACGTCTACCCCAACCTTGCGCTCGTTCCCGAATTTGAAAAAAGAGGATTTGATATAGCGTACGCAGGCGGCGAAGGCAACACCCTCGAAAGAAGGCTCGCTCGCGCCGAGGGCATAAAATACTATGCCGTTCCCTCGATAAAACTCGTGCGGTCGATGTCGGGCGCGGCAATCAAAAACAACTTGAAAATTCCCGTAGCATTGAACCGCGCGCTCAAAAAAGCAAAGGACGTACTCGAGCAAATCAAACCCGATTGTGTTTTTTCTAAAGGCGGTTTCGTGTCCTTGCCGATAGTGCTTGCCGCAAGCAAGGCGCACATTCCCGTATTCGCGCACGAGAGCGACTACACTCTCGGTCTTGCCAACAAAATCGCCAAACTCAAAGGCGCGACGATTTTCAAAGCCAATCCAAAAGCAAAATTCGACGGCATTTTCGTGGGTATGCCTTTGCGCGATAATCTTTTGCGAAAGGACAAAATCGAGGCGCAAAAAACGCTCGATATAAAAAATCCTTTCAAAAAGCCCGTGCTTCTCGTGTTCGGCGGTTCGTCGGGCGCAAGCGCGATAAACGAAGCGGTCAAAAAGAATATTAAATCGCTCACGTCGAAGTATTACGTTCTGCACGTCACGGGCAAAAACAAGGACGCAAAAATAAGCGCGAGCGACTACCGAGCATTCGAATACGCCGACGACATTTCTCTCTTTTACACCGCTTGCGACGTCATTCTTTCAAGGGCGGGCGCGACGAGCGTTTTCGAAATCTCGTCGATAGGCAAACGCGCCGTGTTCGTTCCCCTGCCCAAAGGCGCGTCGAGAGGGGACCAGATATACAACGCCGACCTTGCCAAAGAATACGGCGGAATCGTGCTTAAACAAGATTCGAGTTTTTGCGACAATTTCGTCGGAGCAATAGAAACGGCAATGCAAAATCCGCCTATGAAACCCATAAAACACGACTCGAACGGAAAAATTGCGGACGTCGTATGTGATAAATTGAGGCGAGGTGAAAAATGCAAAAACAAAAAACCATCGCCAAATGGCTTGCCGTAATTCTATTGATGACAGTCGCAGTCGCTTGCTA
The DNA here is from genome assembly GCA_900547975.1 of uncultured Eubacteriales bacterium. Classification (GTDB taxonomy): domain Bacteria; phylum Bacillota; class Clostridia; order Christensenellales; family CAG-917; genus CAG-475. The sequence continues at coordinate 17,749 of URIX01000026.1, forward strand.
TATCGCGCTTTCCGCAATCGTCGGTAAAAATCCCGACGGCAACGCAAACGTCGCAGGGGCAAACAACGATAAAAACCAAGAAAACATAGACAATCCGACGATAAAACCCGTGTATTCCGTGCTGCCGAGAAAGAGCGAAACAATAAACGGCGCAAGCGTCGCGCACGTCGGCGGCGAGGGAGAAGAAAAGGTTCTCGACGTCTTTTATTTCGCAAAGAAAACCGCCCTCGTATTCCACTCGCAATCCAAGCAGTACGACGTGAAAGAGAAAGGTTTTTACATAGCGATTTTCGGCGGCGAAACCCTTGAAAAAACCGTTAAAATCGCAAACGAAAACGACGAGTATCTTTCAAGTTGTCAAACGAGAAACGGCGTTGCGATTTTCACTTGCGACGGCGTAAAAACAAACGTTAAAATATACGATGACAACTTCGCCGTATCTTGCGAAAACACTCTCGACGCATACGACGAAATCAACGCCTGTTATTACGGCGAAAACATCGAAGCGTTTTGCGTGAAAAACGGCAAAATAAAGAGGCTCGTCATAGACGATTCGTTGCGAATTAAAAGCGACAACTTCGTGCTTCAAACGACTGCCGCAAACGTAGTGCAAACCATAAAATACGGCAATTCGACATTGCTGTTTTTGCAAGACGAGCAAACCGCCGTCGGCGTGATTTATGATTCAAATTCGGGTTTTACAAAGCGTTTTTCATATGATAAACATCGTATTTTACAAATAATGCCCGTAATTCAATCAAACGTTCAATGCTTTGCGATTCTTTTCAAAACGCAAAACGGCTTGCAAGTTTCCCTTCTGTCGCAAACGCTAAACGAAAACGCGGAATACAACGTAAACGGCGAGAATTTCGGCGCGCTTTTCAGAAGCGAAAACGGTTTGAAAATTCTCTTGAAAAACCGCGTAATAAGGCTATGTTCGCACCTCGAATTTATATCCGAAACGCCGCTTTCCGATATAGTCGTTTCAAGCAAAAACATATTTGAATCTAACGGCAAAGCGCCGAGCAACGCAAGCGACTTATCTTCGCAAAACGGCGTAATATCGCTTGAAAAAGCGACGGATTTTTCTTGCGTGTTGCAAGAGGAAAATATGCTTGTCTCTCGCTTTGAAAACTTCGATTGTCTTCTTAAACTCGACGATAACGAAATAGCCGCCGTCGCGACATTCAAATACGCCGAAAACGTGTTTGCGACAACATCTGTAACGAACGGACAAAACAAATTGTCGATATTCTTCGACGCCGATTCGGGCTCCGACTTGACGTATATGTGTTTCGGGAAAACCGACGCGTTTTTCCTGTCTGTATTGACAAGCGGCAAATGAGGTTGTATACTTAAAATATGGCAAAAGAAATTCAACCTCAAACGGCTCAATCTCAACCCTATTCGGATATGGCGGCGCGAAAAATCGTGCTGATTTTGGGGTTCGTGATGACGTTGCTCGGATTTTTGATAATGATTTACGCTTCGCTCGTATTCTTCTTCCCTGCCGCGAATTTCGTAAAGTCCGTGCTTGGGGGCGACCTCGTGAGAGGCTTGTATATCGCAAGTTTGGCGTTGTCTTTCGTCGGCGTGGTGTTTTCCGTTGCCGGCGCGAACACGAAGACAGGTCTTGCAAGATTGTCTTTCTTCTTCGGCACTTTCGGATTTATTTTTTCCGCGGCATTCTTGCTCGTAGTGCTGTTTTTCGGAACGCTGATGCCGTTCTGATTCGGAATAAGGAATAATAAGAAAAAAAAATCAACCCGTCTTTTTGTCGGGTTGTTTTTTATGCACAAGTATCATTATATATTCTAAATTAAAGTTTTCCCCTTCCTCACGTGTTTCCCCCACCGCCGTTCCCCCTCTGCATACTTTGAGGGAACCCACGACGTCCGCTCCGCGTGGGGCAACACTCGGCACTCGCATAGATAGGGACATTTTCCTACTTATGCCACCGTCCTTTGTGTGCCAGCTACGCACCCAAACGGCACAGTCGGACGGTACTAATCGTCAAGCTCGGCGCTCCCTTTTCTCGCCGCCGTTGCGGCTCGCGTTACGTCTGCGAAGAAATTTTCGTTTATTCATCACTGCTATCTTCCTCTCTACGATACTCACACGTCTTGAAATCAATACTAATTTTACCTTTAAGCGAAACGACGATAAAGTGGCACAATATGCCCGTCACAAAGCCTGCAATCGCGCCTGCGAGCATCATATACGGAAGATACGCGAATACGCCCCTTGCAACGACGGCGGAAGCAACGCAAATCTGAATCGTGTTATGCACTATGCCGCCGACGACGGACAATCCGCATATGCTGAAAAACTTGGTTTTTGCAAGCAACACCATAATCGTATACGCGACGAGCGCGGACGGAAACGACCATATGAGGCTTGCCATATTTGCCGAAAACACGGCGTTCAAAAGGCAGCGCAACACAAGCACCGCATACCCCTCCCCTACGCCGAGAAGAAGGAAGCACGCAAGAAGCACGACGTTTCCGAGTCCGATTTTGGCATACGGAAGCGCAGGTATAATCGGCGGAATATAACTTTCGATGAGGGAAACTATGAGCGCGAGCGCAAGGAACAATCCGCAAAGCGCAACGCGACGAGCGGCAAACTTGTTAGGCTTTTTCACGTTATTGCGTCAACCTCCTTCGCCACCACTTTCACGACCGCTTTGTTTGGCAGACACACGATTACGCCACCCTCTTTGCCTATGGGTTGGGCGTGTACGCACAACTGATTTTTGCAATCGCTTTGCGCAACGAAAACCTTGCCGTTTTCAACCTTTATCTGCATTTTTCCGTCAAGAATTTCGACGGTTGCGTTCTTGTTCAAGTCGAGTTTGTACACAAGTTTTCCGTCGACGTACACGTCGGCTTCGCTCGCGTCGGCTTTGAGCGCAAAAACTATCGTAAGCACCACGAGCACCAAAACGGCGACAAGCAAAACGACGTCCCCTTTTTTGAAAAGTCCGTCGAAAACCTTGTTTTTTTCTTTTTTTGTCGCTTGGTTTTTGCTCATAATCTGCCGAAAATCAGTCTATTTCTTCGTCAACGATATACGTAGCGGCTTTGAGTTCGACGTCGAAATCGCCCACGATATGTGCGTTCATATCGCCGTCGATGATAAGTCCGACAAGTCCCAAATCCCGCATAAGTTTCGCGCCGTTTTCTTTGCCGAGTACGACGACGGCAGTCGCAACCGCGTCGCCGAGCGCGCCGTTTTTGGTTACGACCGAGCAGGACACAACGCCGTCCTCGCCGCTCGTCGTTGAGGGAACGCCCGTAAACGGATTTATGATGTGATGATATATTTTTTCGCGTTCGCCGTCTTGCACAACGTAATATCTTTCGTAATCGCCGCTTGTGGACACGCACTCGCCGTCTTGCAAACGGAATTTTGCAAAATACGAATTTACAAACTCTCTTCCCTTTCTTTGGGGATTTGCAATGCCGACGTTGAAACTGCCCTCGATTGCGCCAATATTGCCGCCGAGATTCACGAGAGTTTTTCCGTTTGCGAAAGCGAGGGATTTTTCAACCGCATACCCCTTTGCCACGCCGCCGAAATCGAGCATTGCGCCGTCGATAAGTTTGGTTATCGTGCTGTTTTCGTAGTCCGCCGAAAACGTTTTGTCAAGTCCTACGAGTTGCAAAGCGGCTTGAATTTCGCTATATTGAGGAACTATAAAATCACCGACGTCCGAGTACAAATCCCCCGAAAACTTCCAAAGCCTGACGAGCGGATAAACGGACGGGTCGTATGCGCCGCCCGAAGCCTTGAAAACTTCCGTCGCTATGCGCATAATCTGCATCGTAGTTTCGCTGCAAGCAACCGCCACGCCGGTTTTTGAATGGTTGATTCTATATATATCGCTACCCTCGACGGTCGGCGAAAGAACGCTTTCGAGAGAGGATATATAGCCGTATATATCGTCAACGGTTTGCTTGGATTTGACGCCCGCAGTCTGAATTTCGAGCGTCGTGCCGTATACAAAATATTGCTTCGCTCTGCTGCAAGCCGTAAGCGAAGCAATACATAAAACCAAAACTATGAGAACGAAAATTATTCTTGTTTTTTTCAAGATTGCGCCCTCTTATCGCGCAAAACAATGTTTGCTTTTATTTTGTAATCCTTATATTTATATTTGCTATTCTGCTTTTATTTTCTTGTAAAAATAAAGCCGAGCGCACCGGGACCTGCGTGCGCGCCGATAACCGGTCCTATCGGCTGACGCCATATCGTAACGGACGGGTTTATTTCTCTGACCTTTTCTTCAAAAGCGTCGGCAACGTCGCCGCAATCCGCGTCAACAATGACGACGGGCGCGTTATCGATATTTTCGTATGTGCTTGCAAACGTGTCGAGCATATATTTATACGCCTTTTTCGTGCCGTTTTGCTTTGAACATACGTCGAGTTTGCCGTCCTCAACCGTCAAAACGGGTTTGATGTTCATAAGGTTGCCGATTTTCGCTTTTGCCGGCGAGATTCTGCCGCCGCGAGCAAGGTATTTCATATCGTCAACCACAAAATAAATGCCTATTTTGTTCACGTTCTTTTCAAGATATGCGTAGGTTGCGTCAATGTCGTCGCCGTGCTCTCTGCAATACTTGCCCGCCATATATACCAAAAGTCCGGCGCCCATACATATGTTGAGCGTATCGAACTTTCTGAATTTGACGTTCGGATATTGCTTTTTAAGTTCGGCAATGGCGAGATCGAGATACTCGAAAGTGCCCGAAAGTTTGGATGAGAACGCAATGTACAAAATGTCCTCGCCTCTTTTGAAGAACGGCTCGAAAGTGTCGTAATATATCTGTTGATTAAGACCTGCCGTTGACGCGCTCGCGCCGTTTCTCATTTTTGTATAAAAATCGTGTGAGTCGGTTTCTTCGCCGAGATCGCACAACTTTTCCTCGCCGTCGATTATGTAAGGCATGCGAATGACCTCGAGGTTCAATTCGCGTGCGTGAGTGTACCAAAGTTCGCAATCGGTGTCGCAAAATATAGCTGCCATATGCTCTCCTTGTGCGTATTGCGTAAAAAATTTACAATACAAAACGCTACATATTGTTTAGTATTTATGTTTATATTTTATTATAAATATGATTATTTGTCAACTTTTGCAAGATTATTGAATATTTCGGATTTTTGGAAAAATTTTTATAAAAAAATCACAAAATTTAATGAAAATTTAATTGTCAGAACATAATATTTGGGTATAAGATTATAAAGGAGTAAGGGCATGGACGATTTTAACAATTTCTTTGACGATCAAAGAAATTCACAACCCGAACATACGCCCGTATACCACACCCCGTCGCCGAAGAACAACAAACTCGGCCCTGTCGGAATCCTATGCGTGGTGCTTGCGGTTGTGATGTGCGTCGTCGTACTTGTCAACGTCATAGTGTTGGCAAGCCTCAAACAAACGATAGCGGAAGAGTACGCAGCGTCGATTTCCGCAGATATGAGAGAACAGTATATCAACGCCGTCAACGAGGCATTGAAGAATACGGACATCGTTGAGGACATTACAAACGCCGCAACTCAAAAGGCTTTGGAAGCACTCAACAGTTCTGTCGGCAAGGTCGCAAACGAGAAGTCGCCTTCCGTCGCAAGATTGTATATGTACAAGGACGCAAACGCAAATCCGTCCACAACCTCTTACAACGGCATTGCAAGCGGATTCCTCGTCACAGATTACACCGACGAAACGCCCTATCGCTATCTGCTCACCAATGCGCACTGCGTAAGATACGAAGCATCCAGAACTCAACAATTCGGTTATCCTTTCGGCGCAGGAAGAATAACTTACGAATGGGCGTCATACGGCACGATAATCTGCATGTTCGACGGCGATACGTCAAACTACTATAAACTCGAAGTCGTAGCATACGGCGCATATAAAGGCGATCACCTCGACGCTGAATCGGACGATCCCGACATCGCTCTTTTGAGAGTCGTCGGCAAAGTCAGCGGAAGCGGCACGGTGAGCGGTCAACCTTCCAACACCGACCATCCTTCACTCAAACTCGCGCTTAGCGACGCACAGAGGGGCTCGGACGTCGCGTTGATCGGAAACCCCGAAGGCGTTGGCACGACCAACAGCATATCGGTGGGTACAATATCTCAAACGGGAATCACAATTTCGAGTTGGGGATCGGGTACGTTCGTGATGACGGACGCAGCGGTCAACGGCGGAAACAGCGGTGGTCCGATGATAAACGAAGCAGGCTTCGTGGTCGGGATTGTGGAATCCAAACTCGTTGACGAGAGCATAGACAATATGGGCTTTGCGCTTTCAGTGTCAACGATACGAGATTTTGTGAGCAGCGTATCCAAAAAGAAAAATCTGAATCTCTCGCTGTGAGATTCACAAAAAACAGTTCTCCCCAATTATAGCCGGCACTTTTTTTTATCCTCCCTATGCCGGCAAGGAAAAACCCCACGTTTTGTGGGGTTTTCCTTTTTTTTATTTGCGCCGAGTGCAAAACACCCGAATCGAAACCTTATTCGAAGACTACTCGTACACGGAATGTACAACTTCGAAGACGAGATAAAAACCGCCGTCCGCGAACTTGCAGAGCGGACTTTTAACGGTCACTTGTTCAAGGCGTACTTATTAACGGTATGTGCATATTCGAAGACGAAACACG
>URIX01000027.1 GCA_900547975.1 uncultured Eubacteriales bacterium
CGGTACTAATCGTCAAGCTCGGCGCTCCCTTTTCGAGCCGCCTTGCGGCTCGCGTTACGTCTCTGTAGAAGCAGCGTCTCCGCGCCAATTAAAGCGCAATATTTGGATGAAGAACGAGAAAGAGCCGCCCGAACGGCAACCCTAATTTACTAAACGTAAATGAGTTGTCGGACGGACGGCTCTGCCGAAGTTATTCGCCAAATAGTGCGCTTTAATCTACGCGGAGGGCGTCCACTACATTCTTCCGCGACGCCATAATCGCCGGAATTATACCCGAAATTACGGTCAGTGCCAAACTCAGGCACACGAGAATCAAGGCGTGTAGCGGGTGGAAATGCAAGAGCGAGCCGATGCCGGTGACCGCCTTGATAATGACGGACAAAACGGGGCACAGGATATACGTCACGAAAATGCCGATTAGTCCGCTACACAAACCAATGATGGACGTTTCGGCTATAAAGACATTGCGAATATCTTTTTTGCGCGCGCCGATTGCACGAAGTATACCGATTTCACGAGTACGCTCTACAACCGAGTTGGACGTGATTACGCCGATCATAACGGTGGACACGACAAGAGATATCGCAGCGACCGCTATGAGCATTGCGGACACAAGGTCGAGCGTGCTGCGCATATTGACAAGGAACATTTCGGACATGTCAAAGTAGCCGAGATTGCCGTTGCCGGACTTTTGCCAAGCGGAAATATAGTTGCCCGAATTTGTCTTTTGATCGCTGTTGTTGGGGAAAACGGTGATGTAATACGGGCTCTTATCCGCGCCGATTGCACGCATAAAATAGGTGTATTTGAGCGCGGGCGTGTTGGCAACCGTTGCAATCATCATATTGCCTTCGTTTATCTCTTTGTTGTCCAAACGCACACCGAAAACCGTCTTTTTTCTGCCGTCGCCGTTGGATTTGTCAAGTTCCAACTGGCGTTGTGTGAAAGTGCTGTTTGCCGCGCTTTCGAGAGTGCTTTCGGCAAGCGAGGGCAAATAGCAAAGCGATGTGCCGACGTATGAATGTTCGGCGTTCTTCTTTGCACGTATAACGCCCACGACTTTGATTTCGTCGGAAGAGTCGTCGTACATTTGTTGGAGTTTTTGTTGAGATTCTTCCGAATCGTCGTAACCCCACATCATCTCTTTGCTTTGGTCTTGAAGCATATCTCCCAAGCCGCCGCTTCCTTCACCGCTCGATCCGCCGTCACCGAGTCCGAGATTTTCATACGTTCCTTTGCTTTCGTCGTATGTGTAATAGGAATCGTTGTCAATGAGTTTGAACGTCTGTCCCAAGAAGTATTCGTACGACACTTTTTCGGTGTCTATTTCAACGGGCTTGCCGTCCTCGCCCTTTTTGAGAGTGCCGTCTTTGTTCTTTTCGTAAAGTTCGATTCCGAATGCGGAAAGCACCGTTTTGCTAATGGTGTTGTCCGTGCCTACGCACAGCAAAATCTCGTTTTTATTTTTCGGATATCTGCTTCCCTCACCGATAAAATCATAAGAGCGCATCATGACTTCCTCGTCCGCAACGAGTTCTTGCCAGTATTTTGCCTGCAAACCGTTTTCGCCCAAAACCGTCGTAGCGCACGCCGTCGTAGTGAGCGGTTGCGGCTGTTGCGAAGCGTCCTTGTACACGACGTTGCCGTCCTTGTCGTAAGTCCTTCTGACAAGGTTGTATCGCAAGCCGTAGGAAATGCTCATCGCCGTGTAATACTCTCTCGGCATTGCTTTCATATAGGCGGCAAACTCCTCGCTCAACGAGTTTTTGGTCACGCCTGTCATAAAGGATTTAACGATGGAATTTATAAGCGTCATCATTGCCGCAGAACTACCGCTCGAATTTTTCGAAACGGTGATGTCGTCCGAGTCGGGATACAGATTCGTGTCTTCCGCCGGCTTCTCCATCATGCTTGTCATCAAATCCATAATAGCGGTACTCGATACGTTGTATTGATAGATTCCGAGAGGAATGCCCGACAGCATTTCGGTTTCCATTTTGGCAAGATAGATGTTGAATCCGTTGTAAATGGACAAAACGAGCGCAAGCCCTATAATGCCGATTGCGCCTGCAAAAGACGTGAGCATCGTGCGTCGTTTTTTGGACACGAGGTTTCTAAGACTCAACCCGAATGCCATACCCGCGCTCATAGACGTGGGTTTGAATGCCCTGTCTTTTTTCTTTTTCTTCTTCGACAAACTGTTGAGTCCGAGTTTGTCAAACAATGCCGTCGTTTCCTCGCCGACGTTTTTCATAGCACGTTTGCGCTTGCGGTTGGACGTCTTCTTTTTTTTGCTCGTTTCTTCTTCATTTTGCTCGTTTTGGGTGTTTATATCTGCATTTTGAGATGTTAAAACGCTTGTTTTGTCAACTTCGACCTCGGCTACGTCCGTTGTCGAATTTTCAAACGCACTCTTCTCCGCCTCGATTGTCACCGATTCTTCCGTGACTTCGGTTTGCTCGCAAGACTCGGCCTCGGGATCGTAAGGGTTTGTGTCCTCGATAAGTTGACCGTCTTTGAAACGGCAGATACGAGTTGCATACTGATAGGCAAGATCTGCATTGTGAGTAACCATAATGACAAGACGATTCTTTGAAATCTCTTGCAGAATGTCCATAACCTGCACGCTGAGTTCACTGTCAAGCGCACCCGTCGGCTCGTCGGCAAGAATGATTTTGGGATCGTTGACGATTGCTCTTGCGATTGCGACGCGTTGCATTTGTCCGCCACTGAGTTGGTTGGGGCGTTTGTCGATTTGCTCGTGCATATTGACTTTGTGAAGCGCGGCAACTGCCTTTGCCCTGCGCGCTTTCTTTTTTTCGCCCACGAGGCTCAAAGCAAGTTCGACGTTTTCGAGCACGGTGAGATGAGGGATAAGATTGTAACTTTGAAAAACAAAACCTATGGTTGCGTTGCGATATGCGTCCCAGTGTTCGTCGTCAAATTCCGCCGTGGAAACACCGCCTATGACAAGGTCGCCCGACGTGTATCTGTCAAGACCGCCTATTATGTTGAGCATTGTCGTTTTTCCGCATCCGCTCGGACCGAGAATCGCCACAAATTCGCTTTCGCGAAAATTGAGCGACACTTTTCGCAAAGCGTGTACGGTCGTTGTAGCGGTAGGATAGTCTTTTACTATGTCTTTAAGTTGAAGCATGATTCACCTCAATAAATGCAATCTCTCGATTCCTTGTCAATATTCAATATCGCGCATAGTCAAATAGAACGACTTAACGTCGTTCTGTCTTTTCATTGCGCATTATCCGAAAAGTAAAAATCCAACTGCTTTTGTCCCGACAAAGAGGAAATGCTCTTGCTCATTGCGTCGGAAATATTCTTGCAAAGTTCTTCCAACGTGAGAGAACTCTTATGGTTGAACCAAATCTTGAAACACTCGGTCATACCGGCCGCCGCAAAAGCCACGATGTATTTGGTTTTGCCCAAGTCCGACGTCGACCCCTCGTGCGAAGAAAACCAGTGCATATATGCACTGATGATTCTGTCGTTGATTTTGTCGAGAAGTTGACCCGACGTGCTGGACGAAAGAATGTATCTGTTGTTTGCATCCTGTTTGAGAATCTCGTCCGCGAGCATGCTCAAAAGCGGATACGGATTTTTGATACTGTTGAGAATATCCGTTTCGCTCATAATTTTGTCGATGCCTGCGATTATGCCGTTTTCGATGTCCGAGCGAACGTCGCCCACCGTGTCGTAGTACATATAAAACGTGCTGCGAGTGATGTTTGCTTTTTGCGTGAGTTCGCTTATGGTTATGTCCGCCATATCCTTTTCTTGAACGAGTTGCTTGAACGCTTCGAAAATTGCGTTTTTGGTTTTGATGACTCTTTTGTCGATTCCACCGTTTTTCATTTTTCGCTTCCTAATTGCCTTTTTTGCGTAAATTCGCCAGTTTTTATTTGCAAAATGTAGTATATCATATATTTGTGCGGTTTTCTACCGATTTATAAAATTTTAATAAAATTAATATATTGTTAAGGTTTGCTCAACCTATATATACATTATATGACAAAAAACGTTTTTGTCAAAAGGAGAAAAAAATGAAACAAAGACGAACCAGAAAACACAATGTACCCCTTTCTCACAGCAACCTTTCGACGCACGAGAATTTGCGTTCTCACTTCGACCCTAACGGCAGCTACACCGGCTTACCCGAAAAACACGGATATCCCGACGTCCCCGACGGCGAAAAACCCGTGCAAGACGCGGATGACCTTTGAGCAAAAATCGTCGCCGAGGCAACGGCAACACGCACCTTTGCGTATTGCCGAGAGCCTCGCTCGATTTATTGCTCTGCTAACCGCGCAAGCCCTCTCTGCTCTCAAAATAAGACGGGCAAGAACTCAAACCGCAATTCCGCGCGAGTGCTTGCTTGGTGGGCGCGCACTTTGTGCGCAAGCGGATAAACGGACACTTATTCAAAGCATTCTTATACTACTCCTCTGCCCTTTCGCAGACGGAACGCGAGCCGCAAGGCGGCGAGTCATTGCTCAAACGGCGTTGCGGCAAAGTCAATCGCCCACATCGTCATTCAGAGCGTAGCGTGGGAATCCCCTAAATAGAAATGAAAACTTTTGGGGCGATTGCCAAAAGCGCACTTGTTCTCGCAATCACTAACCGCGCAGAGAATTTGTGCTATCAGTTCAGACACGGATAAAAATTCAAACCACAGTTTCGCAAAATTATCTGCTTGGTGAAGCGCACTATGTGCGCAAGCGGAAAAAATTTGAGGCGGTATGGGCGCGACGCGTTAAACAACACATCCAGTGAATGTGTTGTAGCCAAAGCGAACGAGGCGGATTGCCTCGCAAACACCGAAGTCCAAACACCTGAGGAAAGGGGAAATTTTAATTAGGGTACGCGACGGTTACTTTTGTAGAGGAAGAGAAAGAGGCACTCTCAAAATGAAAGTGCGTTGCCGCAGTTATTTGTTTTTATTGAACTATGGAAAGTCGCGCCAAATAGATGAAGAACGAGAAAGAGCCACCCGAACCGCAACCCTAATTTACTGATAGTAAACGAGTTGTCGGGCGGGTGGCTCTGACAAAGTTATTCCCTATTTGGTGCGGCTTTCGTCGATTTTGGAAATGACGCGCAACACCACGTCCAACCCCAATCCCACCGTTTCGGACGAGAAACGCTCGGGTACGTCGCGATAGGTGTGATAATAATCGCTCATAACGGGATTTTGTGCGGCGAAAGTGATGGATTTCACGCCCGCTTTTTGAAAAGGCGTGGAATCGCAACCGCCGACGGGGTTTGCGATGTCGCCGGGTTTGTCGATTCCCGCTTCCCTCATAGACTCTTTGAACATACGTTCCAAATCCTTGTCGAAGCGAGGGCAAAGCCAACTGTCGCCGTGAATGACCTCGAAATGCTCGTGGTCGGCGATAGAGTCAATGTTGATTTGGTAGGCATTGTCGAGCATACCGTCGTCTTTGTGCTTGCGAGTGAATGCAATCGAGCCGCGAAGTCCCGATTCTTCCGCGCCGACGTTGCAATCGACAATGCGGCAATTTTTGGGCATTTTGTCGGGATTTTCCTTGTAATATTTTACGACTTGATATGCGATGGAAACGCCGGTTGCGTTGTCCATTGCGCCGGGAGAAGCGATTGCTTCCGTCTTTTCGTTGTACATCGTGAGCAAAAACGCGCAAACGATGACGACGGGCGACGAATACAAAATGATTTGCGAAAGAACTTTGTATGCTTTTGCAGTGTTGGCATACGCTTCAAAGTTCATAGAATCTACGCCGTATTGCAGTATCATTATGAGGATGAGAGCGACGACGCTCAATATCGTCACGACGGCGACGGCAATGGCACCGATACCCAAGCGAAGCACCACGCCGACGAAACCGAGTTTGTTTTGCGACACGCTGAGTTTGAGCGTCCAACTCGTGTCGGTGTGACCCGAAAGGAAAATCGTATAGTCGTATTTGCCGTCTTCGGGAAGAAGTTCCGCATATGTATTGTGCGACACTTTGTGCTTAAAGCACCAATCGAAGCAAGTGTTATATTTGAACACGCTGACGATAAGCCAAACCCAAACGAACGCCATATACACCGTGCATACGAAGTGGGTTGCAAGTCCCGCATACGTCGAGATATGCGCAAGCATAGTCGCAATAATCGTGAGTATACAACCGATTATTCCCGCCCAACCTGCGTAAGGCAAACCGCCTATGGACGCGTGGGGCGCAAAAACGAAACTCTCGGTGACGGGGTTGAGTCCTATTTCTTTGAGTTTGTCCGACATATACTCGTGATACTTCTTCTCGTTGTCCGAGCCGGGAAGGCGCGGGCCTATCTCGTTTGCGGCGTATTTCACCATTTCATAGGCTTCGTCGCCGTACTTTTTGAGTTCGTCTCTCATAATTTCCTTTTCCTTTTTTTGTTACTTTTTTATTGTTAAAAGGCAAAGCGCAACCGCGCTTTGCCTAAAACACCGTGATTATTTTGTAATTTTTTCCATTCCGCCCATATACTTGCGAAGCACCTCGGGAATGGTTACGCTGCCGTCTGCGTTTTGGAATTGCTCGACGATTGCGGGGATAAGTCTCGACGTTGCAAGACCGCTGCCGTTAAGAGTATGCACAAAGCGCGGTTTGCCGGTTTCGGAATCGCGGAAACGAGTGTTGTTGCGGCGTGCCTGATAGTCGTTTGCGTTGGAAACGGAAGAACATTCTTTGTAAATGCCCATAGACGGAATCCAAAGTTCGACATCGTAAGTTCTCGCCATAGATGCAGAGCAATCCCCTGCCGCGAGTTTGCTGACTCTGAAATGCAAGCCGAGTTGCTCGACGAGTCTGGAAGCCTTTTCGACGAGTTCTTCGAACGCCTCTTTGCTGTGGTCGGGGTGAGCGTATTGCACCATTTCGATTTTGTTGAATTGGTGACCTCTTATCATACCTCTTTCTTCCGCTCTGGCACTGCCCGCCTCTTTTCTGAAACAAGGCGAGTATGCAAAGAACTTCATGGGCAACTTGCTTTCGTCGATGATTTCGCCCGCGTACATATTTACGAGCGCGGTTTCCGCGGTGGGAAGCATAAAGCGGTTGCGCTTTCTGTCCTCGTCACAATCGAGCCAGTACACCTCGTCGCTGAATTTGGGGAATTGACCCGCGCCGAAGCCGCAGTTGTAGCCGAGTTGATAAGGCGGAAGAATAAACTCGTAACCGTCTTTGAGGTGTTCGTCAACGAAATAGTTGAGCAACGCCCATTCCAGTCTTGCGCCTACGCCTCTGTAAATCCAGAAACCGTTGCCCGAAAGTTTTACGCCTCTTTCGTAGTCGATCAAGCCCAGATCCGTGCAGATGTCGACGTGATTTTTGAGCGGAAAATCGAATTTGGGTTGTTCGCCGACGATTTTGATAACCTTGTTGTTTTCCTTTTCGCCGGGAAGAAGATCGGGGTCGGGAATGTTGGGCATACAGGCAAGCGCGTCGTTGATTTTTGCAACGAGGTCGTTTATCTTTGCGTCGCCCTCTGTGATTTCGTCGCCGAGTTTTCGCATTTCGTCAAATATCGCTTCGACGGGTTGACCCGCTTTTTTGAGAACGGGGATTTGCGCCGAAACCTTATTTTTTTGCGCTTTGAGTTGTTCGATTCGGGTTATGGTCGCCTTTCTTTCGTCATCCCATTCGATGATTTGGGAAAAGTCCGCGGCGTAACCTTTCTTTGCAAGGGCGTCAACCACCTCTTGCGGATTGTTTCTGATTCTTGCCAGATCCAACATAGTATTTTCCTCTGATGTCGATATTGTCTTTTATGATTTTATTTGCAAAACGCGCGGTTTATGTTTCAAATTCGTGCGTTAAAGCATTCGTTATGCAATTATGTTCACAAGTCTGTTCGGAACGACGATGACCTTTTTGGGTGCGCCCGAAAGTTGGTCTTTGACGGCTTCGAGTGCCGCTTTTTCGATTTCGTCCTTGCTTGCCGAAGACGGAACGGTGACTTTTGCTCTCATCTTCGAGTTGATCTGAACGGCGAGTTCAACCTCGTCGAGCACCATTGCGGCAGGGTCGAACGTCGGATAGGATTGATTGAAAACGCTGTACTTTTGTCCGAGCATTTCCCAAAGTTCCTCGCAGAAATGCGGCGCAAACGGCGCAAGCAAAAGCACGAGGTCTTTTGCGCAATCCTTGTAGATTACGTTCTTCTTTGCCACGTTCGCTTCGTAGTTGTACATCGCGTTGACAAATTCCATAAGTCTTGCAACCGCCGTGTTGAACGAGAATACGCCGAGGTCGTTGGTGACGCACTTTATCGTGTTGTGGCGCACGCGGTTGAGTTCCTTTTCCGCTTTTGAAAGAGGCGCGTCGTCAAAGTTGACTTCGTAGCACTTTTTGACGATACGTTCCACTCTGTCGAAGAAACGGCTGATGGATTCGAGTCCGTTGTCGTTCCACGGGCCGCCCTCGACGTAGTTGAAGCCGAACATAAGATAAACTCTGAAAATGTCCGCGCCGTACTTTGCAATCGAGTCGTCGGGCGAGACGACGTTGCCCTTTGATTTGGACATCTTGTTGCCGTCGGGGCCCAGTATCGTGCCTTGGTGAACGAGAGAAAGGAAGGGTTCGTCAAAGTTTAGATAGCCCATATCTCTCAACGCTTTGGTGAAGAAACGCGCGTACAAAAGGTGCATACAGGCGTGTTCCGCACCGCCGATGTATTTGTCCACGGGAAGCATTTTGTTTATCCACTCGGAGTCGAACGGTGCGTTTTCGTTCTTGGGGTCGGCGTATCTGAGATAATACCAACTCGAACAGACGAACGTGTCGAGAGTGTCCGCATCACGCTTTGCGGGACGTCCGCAAACGGGACATACGGTGTTGATAAATTCGTCGCATTTTTTGAGGGGCGATTCGCCGTCGGGCGTAAAGTTTACTCCCATCGGAAGGCGCACCGGCAAATCTTTTTCGGGAACGGGAACGTCGCCGCAGTGGTCGCAGTGAATGATGGGAATAGGCGCGCCCCAGTAGCGTTGACGGCTTACGAGCCAGTCGCGCAAACGATAGTTGGTTTTAAGACCGCCCTTGCCTTCTTTTTCGAGTTTTTTGAGGATTGCGAGTTTGCCTTCTTCGCTCGTCATACCGTCGAACTCGCCGCTATTGCAAAGTACGCCGTATTCGCAGAACGGAAGTTCGTCGTTCGAGCCGTCCTTGCTCTTTATAACTCTCTTTACGGGAAGTCCGAGTTTTTGAGCAAACACGAAGTCGCGCTCGTCGTGAGCGGCAACGCCCATAACCGCGCCCGTGCCGTAACTTGCAATAACGTAGTCCGCAACCAAAATAGGCACTTCTTCGCCGTTGACGGGATTGATTGCGTAAGAGCCGGTGGGTACGCCCGTCTTCTCTCTTGTTGAGGACATACGGTCGATTTCGGTGACTTTTGCGCTCTTTTCCTTGTATTCTTCGACCGCCGCCTTTTGCTCGTCGGTCACAACCAAATCCACGAGCGGACTTTCGGGCGCGAGAACGACGTAGGTTACGCCGAATATCGTGTCCGCTCTCGTCGTGAACACTTTGAATTTGACGTCGCTGTCTTTGACTTGAAATTCGACTTCGCCGCCGTAACTTCTGCCAATCCAGTTCTTTTGCATAAGTTTGGTCTTTTCGGGCCAGTCGAGTTTGTCTATGCAATCGAGCAATTCATCGGCGTACGCGGTGATTTTGAAGAACCATTGATTGAGGTTCTTGTGCGTTACTTGACTTCCGCATCTTTCGCAAACGCCGCCTTGCGCCTGTTCGTTGGCAAGCACGGTGTTGCAGGACGGACACCAGTTTACGGGTGCTTCCTTGCGGTAGGCGAGTCCTTTTTTGTAGAGTTGAAGGAACATCCATTGCGTCCACTTGTAGTAGTCGGGCATACAGGTTTTGATTTCGTAGTCCCAATCGTACATTGCGCCGATACGCTTGAGTTGTCCTTCCATCGTGGCGATGTTTTTAAGCGTGCTTTCCTCGGGGTGAATACCGGTCTTTATGGCGTAGTTTTCGGCGGGCAATCCGAACGCGTCGAATCCCATCGGTTGGAAAACCTCGTAGCCTTGCATACGCTTGAAGCGCGCGAACGTGTCGGCAGGTCCGTAGTTGTACCAGTGTCCCGCATGAAGTTTCGCCCCCGAAGGATAGGAAAACATTTCGAGACAATAATATTTTTTATCAACTCTTGAACGGTCGAACTTGTAAAGTCCGGTGTCCGCCCAAATCTTTTGCCACTTGCTTTCTATTTGCTTATAATCCATAAGCGCGAGTTACCTCTACAAAAAATAATAATACTTAGTTTAATACCATAACGGAACATTGTCAAGCGCGAGCGTAAACTCGAACGGCTATTGCGCCGTATATGAGGCTCGAATTTTCGGCGATATGCGCAATATTCGCAATTTTGAAAGTTTTGCGGCGATTGCCTATTGAATAGGGCTTGAAAAATTGATATAATCGATACGACGCAATCGCATAGAGGAAAATTATGAAAAAACGTATTATTTCGGCATTGCTTATAGTCACGATTTTCGCGACGTTGTTCGCGCTCGTCGCCTGCAACGACAAAGGCGACGACGCCGTTACGTTCGTAAAAACGGACGGCGCAAAGATTATTGACGAAAACGGCAAAGCAATCGGTCTTTACGGCACGAATCTCGGCGGCTGGCTCGTTCAAGAGAGTTGGCTCGTGCCTACTGACATCGGCAAAACCTATGGTCAGATAGATATGATGCTCGAACTTGCAAACAGATTCGGCGAAGACGGCATGTATCGTCTACTCGACGTTTACGAGGACAACTGGGTCACCGAACTCGACTTCGAGCGTATCAAAGACCTCGGCTTGAACTGCGTGCGTATTCCCTTTACCTATATGAATCTCACCAACCCGATAAAGAAAGTCGGCGACGCATACGAGCGCACGCCGTACGCCGAACTCTCCGTTGACGAAAGCAAATTCGCGCGACTCGACCGGGCAATCGAAATGTGCAAAAAGTATTCGCTTTACGCTATACTCGATATGCACGGCGCGGTCGGCTCGCAAAGCGGCAACGACCATACGGGCGACATTGCGTATCCCGACGGCGGCAGACTTTGGGGCGAGGACGAAATCGGCGAAATTTGCCGCGCAAAGACGAAAGAAATTTGGGTTGCGATTGCAAATCGCTACAAAAACGAGCCGACGGTTGCGGTTTACGACCTTATGAACGAACCGGGCATAAAAAAGAACGGAAGCCAAACCACAACGGCAAGAACGCATGTATATTTCGACGAACTTTACAAGGCGATTCGCGAAGTTGACAAAAACCATATTATAAGCGTTGAATCCTGCTGGACGTCTTTCGACTTGCCCGACCCCGCAAAGTACGGCTGGGAAAACGTTATATATCAATATCACCACTACAACTGGGCGAGCGCGGGCGTTGCAAACGCAACCTACTACGGCTTGCAAATCACCGCAAACAACCTCGCGACCAAAAAGTACAACGTGCCTATCCTTATCGGCGAGTTTAACGTATGGCCCGACTCGCACAAAGACAAAGTGAACGCGACGGGAAAAGAATCCTCGCAAACGGAAGCGCAAGCGTGGGACGGCGTTATGGAACTCTATTGCGGCCTCGGTTGGAACTTCACCACTTGGAACTTCAAACACGCCGCCGAACATTCGTCGTGGGGACTTTTCAATTACGACAATACCGTCGAGAGAATGGGCGAACAAGCAAACTACAAGACGATGAGCGAAGATGAAATCGCAAGAATCTGGGCAAGACACAACTCTAAAAACTACGTCGTCAACACGTCTTTGACAGATTGTATAACGCCCCACCTTTCCTCTTTCAACACAAACGGCAACGACAATCGTTCGGTCAAAGAAATCAAAGCGGAAAAGGACTACTACATTCTTCGCGGCGAAAATTCCGAGGACGAGGATTGAGAGCAACGTTGGACATAACGAATCAATCGTGATATAATAATCTAATCAACGAAAACGAGGGACAATATGTTCGTATCATTCGAAGGTTGCGAGGGCGTAGGCAAATCCACGCAACTCAAACTTCTTAAAGACTATCTCGAATCCACAAACCAGCACGCCG
The DNA here is from genome assembly GCA_900547975.1 of uncultured Eubacteriales bacterium. Classification (GTDB taxonomy): domain Bacteria; phylum Bacillota; class Clostridia; order Christensenellales; family CAG-917; genus CAG-475. Next base: position 12,101 of record URIX01000027.1, read on the forward strand.
TGTATGTGCGTGAACCGGGCAGCACCCATATAAGCGAGCAAATCCGCAAAGTCATTCTCAACCCCGAAAACGACGAGATGACGGGCGTCACCGAAGCGTATCTTTACGCCTCGTCGAGAGCGCAACTCGTGCGCGAGGTCATAAAGCCCGCGCTCGAAAGAGGCGAACTCGTGGTGTGCGACAGATACGTGGACAGTTCCATTGCGTATCAAGGTTACGCTCGCGGTTTGGGCGCGGACCTCATAAAGAAAATCAATGCGCCGGCAATAGACGGACTCTTGCCCGACGTCACGATTTTCCTCGACTTGAAACCAAGCGAAGCGTGGCGCACTTTCCGCATAACCGACGACCGACTGGAACTCGAATCGGCGGATTTCCACGACAGAGTTTATGCGGGCTATAATGCAGAAATGGCATGTTCAGACCCTCGTTTCGTGCGTATAAAACCCGATTTCGACAAAAACGTGACGTCGCAAAAGATTATAGCGGCACTTAGAGAAAGAGGTGCTGTCAAGTGAGTGAAATCACCTTTGAAAAAGTCTTGCGCGCCTCGCGCGCGTACGGACTCATACACAACGATTTTTCTTCGGGACTCGGACACGCGTATATGGTCGTATCCCCCGACGACGAAATCGTCGACGAATTTTTCACGCTCGTAGCGGCAAGCGTTTATTGTCAAAACGGCAACGCCTGCCTCGAATGTTCAGAGTGCAGAAAGGTGCTTCACAACAACCACCCCGACATATACCACGTCTTCCCCACCAAAGACAAAATCAAGGTTGACGACATCGAGCAAATGCTCGACACCGTGCCCGTCAAACCGCTTTCGGGACACAAAATTTACTTCATACACCGCGCGGACCAAATGAACGCGCAGGCGCAAAACAAACTTCTCAAAACTCTCGAAGAACCGCCCAAAGACGTTACGATTTTCCTTGGCGTAGCAAACGAAGCGAGCGTCCTTGACACCATAAAATCGCGTGCGAGAGTGGTTGCTATGGACGTATTCGACGAGGACGTCGTGTACAACGCGCTTATCTCGCTCGGCATAGACGAAAACACTTGCGCCGTTGCGGCGGCGTGCAGCGAAGGTCAACTCGGCAAAGCGCGTAAAATCGCTCTTTCGCCCAAGTACGCCGACCTTTACAAGTGCGCGATTTACGTTCTCACCAACCTCGCGCGCAGTTCGGATGTCGTAAGAGTGGACGGAATCGTTACGAGCGAGTCGGATCTTAGCGGACTTTTGGACGTTTTGAGCATAATCCTCCGCGATATGCTCGTGTGCAAACAAAATCAAAATCTGATGTTGTCCAAACACTTATCATCGGACATAATAAATTTGAGCGGACGTTACTCGGAGCGCGCTCTTGCGGAAATCCTTTTCAAGATAAACACGGCAAGACGCAAACTCTCGCTCAACGTCAACGCCACGGCAACCGTGGACGACCTGCTCTTTTCAATGTTGGAGGCAAAACATAAATGGCAATAATCGTAGGCATAAAATTCAAAAACACCAACAAGGTGTACTATTTCGACCCCAAAGGCTTGACCTTTGAGGAAAACGACGGCGTTATCGTCGAAACGGCGCGCGGACCCGAATACGCAACCTGCACCATCGCAAACAAGGAAGTCGATGACAGCGAAGTCGTACAACCGCTCAAACCCGTAGTCCGCAAAGCGACGGACGAGGACTTGAAACGCCTTGAAAAAAACAATCAGGACAAAGAACACGCCCTAAAAGTCATTCGTGAAAAAGTGGCGGAAATGAACATAAATATGAAACTCGTGGACGCCGAATACACTTTCGACCGCTCGAAACTCATTTTCTACTTCACCGCCGAAGGCAGAGTGGATTTCAGAGAACTCGTGCGCGTGCTTGCGTCAATATTCAAAGTCCGCATCGAACTTCGCCAGATATACGAGCGCGACGACACCAAAATGCGCGGCGCACTCGCGCCTTGCGGCCGCCCCTGCTGCTGCACCACTCACCTTCCCGACTTTGAAAAAGTGTCCATAAAGATGGCAAAAGTGCAAGGATTGAGCCTCAATCCGCAAAAGATAAGCGGCGTGTGCGGAAGGTTGATGTGCTGCCTTAAATACGAAAACGCGTATTACACCGAAACGTACAAACTTATGCCGAAAGTCGGAAGTAAGGTCAAAACGCCGGACGGCGAAGGCACGGTTGAATCAAACGATTTGATAAAGCAAACCGCCCGCGTAAAGGTTATGTTGAAAGACGGCAGTTTCGACGTGCGCACCTACGCTCTCGAAGATATGAAAATCGGCGAGCGTCAATCCACCGCCGAAATCGATTCGATGTCCGACAAAGAGGACTGATTCAAAAAACCGCTAATCAAAAAAGAGGCATTTGGCCGACAATCCGTCGCACAAATGCCTCTTTTTAATGCGCACAATTTTTATATATTATGCAAATATATTTTTTAAAACGGTTAAAAACTTCGATATTTAGATAAAGAACAAGAAAGCGCCCCTTGAATGGCAACCCTAATTTACTATTCGTAAATGAGTTGACAGTCAAGGGGTGCTGACGAAGTTAGGCGCTATTTAGCGCGGTTTTTTACTTGCAGTTTTTGCAATCGGTCATCTCGCCGCTACCCTTTTTCGCGTGAGATTTCGTGGTTTTGCCAGTTTTGGGTTCATCGCAATGGCACGCGCCGCTGCGTTTGGTTTGTTTGGTTTCGGATTTTGCCATAAAATTTCTCCTTTTTAGGCTTTGAGCCTTGATTTTTGTTTATCCTTGCGGACTAATGGTAGTATGGCAAAATTCATTGACTTGTATACCTTGCAAGCGCAAAAAATTGTGGTATAATATGGATATGGTACACATAGGAAACAGTTGGGACGACGTTCTCAAAGAAGATTTTGAAAGCGAAAATTATCGGAATCTGCGCAAATTTCTTGCGACGGAATACCGCACACGCGTGATATATCCGGATATGCACGACATTTTCAACGCGCTCAAATACACGCCGTACGAAAAGGTGAAGGTCGTGATTTTGGGACAAGACCCCTATCACGGCGCGGGACAAGCGCACGGTATGTGCTTCTCTGTGAAACCGAATGTGCCCGCACCGCCCTCACTTGTCAATATATTTAAGGAAATCGAAACGGACGTCGGCGTAAAGAACACGTCGCCGTACCTTGTGAACTGGGCAAAACAAGGCGTGCTTTTGCTCAACACCGTGCTTACGGTGCGCGAGGGTCAACCCAACTCGCACAGAGGGCAAGGCTGGGAAGTGCTGACGGACAGCATAATAAAGAAACTCAATGCGAGAAAAGAGCCTATCGTTTTTATGCTTTGGGGCGGAAACGCGCGCTCGAAAAAGGCGTTGATAACCAATCCGCAGCATCTGATTCTCGAATGTCCGCACCCCTCGCCGCTGTCGGCGTACGCAGGCTTTTTCGGGTGCAGACACTTCTCGAAATGTAACGATTTTCTCAAAAAACACGGCGAAACGCCGATAGACTGGCATACCGACCAAGAGGTGTAAATATGATTGATATTCAAAGAATAAACGAACTTGCAAAGAAGTCAAAAACCGTCGGACTCACCGACGAGGAAAAAGAGGAACAAGCGAAACTTCGCAAAGAATACGTCCAAAGCGTGGTTGGCAATCTTCGCACGCAACTCGACAACACGTACGTGCTCGACAAGGACGAAAACAAGGTGAAACTCACCGCCTACAACAGCGCAAACGCCGACGAACAAGAAAAAAAGGACTGAAAGAAAATCGCTTTTTGCCTTGAAAAACGCACGCGCATATCTTATAATATACGGGTTGCGAACAACAAATACAATTTGCCTCTCAGGGGGATAAAATGAACAGAATCTATACAGTTGACATCAAGGGCTTCAAAGCCGACCTTCCCGTGCTTCCGCTTCCCAACGGAATCAGCATTTGCTTTTTCAATCTTCACGGCGACTCGACGTTGACCGAACATTGCGGAAAGGAACTTGCCAAACTTCTCACGGGTTGCGACGTCGTCATTACGGCGGAATCCAAAGGCTTGCAACTAAGCCACGTCATTGCGCGCGAACTCGGACAAAGATATTACGCCGTTTGCAGAAAATCCAAAAAACTCTATATGCAAGACGGCATACAAACGAGCGTGAAATCCATAACGACGGGCAACGAGCAAACGCTCTATTTGTCAAAGCACGACGCGGACCTCATCAAAGGCAAAAAGGTCGCAATCGTTGACGACGTAGTGTCCACGGGCGGAAGCCTTAGAGGACTGGAACAAATCGTCAATCTCGCAGGCGGAATCATCTATAAGAAAGCGTTTGTGCTTGCAGAGGGCGACGCGGCAGAGCGCGACGACATCGTATATCTTGCAAAAATACCCATCATCACGGACTAATCGAAATCAACGCACAATTCACCGAATCGGCATTTTATAATGCCGATTTGTGTTGATAAAGGCTTTTATTTGTATATTTTCGCAAAACATCGCACATAAGAGTATCGGATTTTACAGCGATATGGAAAAGGAAACGTTATGCTTGAACTTCTAATGCCGGCGGGCAATCTCAAAAAACTTAAAACCGCTTTCCACTTCTGCGCGGACGCCGTATATATAGGCGGAAAGGCGTTTTCGTTGCGCGCTTTTGCGGATAATTTTTCAAACGAGGAAATCGTCGAAGGCGTGAATTTCGCACACTCTCTTAACAAAAAAGTGTACGTCACGGCAAACATATTCGCAAGAAACGCCGACCTCGAATCTCTCAAAGAATACTTCGTTTTTTTGCAGTCCGCAAACGTTGACGCGGTGCTTATTAGCGACGTAGGTCTTGTCGCGCTGTGCAAAGAGGTCGCGCCGTCGCTGACGATTCATTTGTCCACGCAGGCAAACACCACCAACCTGCTCGCCGTCAAATTCTGGCAAAGTATGGGCGTAAAACGAGTGGTGCTTGCAAGAGAACTCGGACTCGAAGAAATCAAACAGATTCACGAGGCAGTGCCCGATATGGAACTCGAAGCGTTCGTACACGGCGCAATGTGCATGAGTTACAGCGGTCGCTGTCTGTTGTCCACGTACTTTTCTGGACGTAGCGCAAACAGAGGCGCGTGTATTCAGCCGTGCAGATGGGGCTATCGCATAACCGAAACCGAACGCCACGCATCGAAGCCGCTCGACATAGAGCAAGACGAAAGAGGAACGTATTTTATGAACAGCCGCGACTTGCGATTGCTTGAACACATACCCTCTCTTGCCGATTGCGGCATCGTGTCGCTGAAAGTGGAAGGTCGAATGAAAAGCGAGTTTTACGTCGCAACCGTCGCAAACGCATATCGTCACGCAATCGACGAGTATTTGCAAACGGGCAAAATCGAGAATGCGGCAAAATACAACGCCGACCTCGAAACCGTCGCGCACCGCACATACACCGACGCATATTTCGAAGGCGACAACCTCGACACAGTATGTCTTGACGAGGGACAATCCCCCGAAAAATATATCTTCACCGCCGTCGTGCAGAATGTCGAAAACGGCATAGTCACGGTTGAAATGCGCAATCGTTTTAAGTCGGGCGAAACTCTTTTTGTCTTATCCCCCGACCACAACGACGGCAAGTCGTTTACTCTCGGCGCAATCACGCACACGTCGGACAACACCCTAACATACGATGCAAAACTCGTCCAACACTCTTACTCTTTTGCCTGTCCGTTGAACTTGAACTCGGGCGATATACTGCTGAAAGAGAATTGAGAGTTAATTAATAATGAATAATTAATAATTAATAATTAAGGGCGGGACACCCGCACCCGAAACGAAAACTTGTTCGAAGGCTACTTATTAACGGAATGTGCAACTTCGAAAACGAGATAAAAACCGCCGTCCGCGATTATATCGCGGACTTTTTTAACGCACACTTGTTCAAGGCGTTCTTATACAACTACTCTGCTCTTTCGCGGACGGAACACGAGCTGCAACGGCGGCGAGCCTATGAGCGCCGAACTTGACGAACAGTACAAGCGACTGCGCCGTCCGTTGGCCACTGCCTGGCGCACAAAGTGCAGTGGCATAATGAGAGGACGATACTTTTCTATGTGAGTGCCGACTTCCCCTCTTGCGAACGATGTGTAATTTTGCAGAGAATTGGCGTTAGTTTGAGCAATAGGGGAAAGCCCGAAGGGAAGGGGTGACGTGTTATTTTAAGGTTCACGACGTAAAAATCTTGTAGAGTAAGAATAATAAGACCTCGCTAAATCGATGCATAACGCGAAAGCACCCCTTGAATGGCAACCCTAATTTACTAAGCGTAAATGAGTTGACAGGCAAGGGGTGCTGACAAAGTTAGGCGCGATTTAGCGCGGTTTTAATGTTTGGCGACGTAGTCGTTAGCCCCCGTAAAGTCCGCATAATAATTCTTCGCCTCGCACTCGAACGTGCTGTCCGATTTGAGAGATATGACGGTCGTGCCGCGTTGAGAATTTTCTTTGTAGATACCGGCGTAGGCGAGATAGTCGATGGACATACCGTAGGTGAGACGAATGGATCGGGATGCGCCGATCGGCGTGTAGTTTACGGAGAAATTGTTGTAGTGATCGTGTCCGCAGAAAACGCCTTGCATACCGTGCGTAAGGCCTGTTTCGAAAAGCGTGTCGGTGCCGCTTCCGCAGAATACGCCGTAGGTGCGAACGCCGTTTTTCTTCTTGTCGGATTCGCCCATAGTTCCGTAAATAAACTCGGTTGTGCCCTTGTCGGAAGTGAGAATCGTGCCGCGGGTCAATTCGTCTTTGGATTTGCCCGATTCGATGACGTTTGCCCACGCGTCGCGGTACTCGGCGAGCGGGATGTGGAAGAACACGAGGTTGTTTACTTCGACGTTATTGTTGATTGCTTTTAGTTTGTCCATCTCGGTTGCGTACCAGTCGATTTGGCATTGATGGATGTTGTCGTATTTCCACGCAATTCCGAAATAGTCGCCGTCGGTATAACTGTGGCTGTCGAAAGTGACGAGCGCTTGGTTGATGGGATTTTCAGAGCCGCTCGGATTCTTGACCACGATGACGTCGTTGCCGAAGCCTCTCGACGTTTTGCTTATCACGTCTTTCTCGTCGCAGAACCCTGCTCTGAAAAGGCAATATTTGAAACCTGCGTTTGCATAGTAGTCGCAGATTTGGTCGCGCGTGTAAAGGCTGTACATCTCAGTGTCGTGGTTGCCAAACGCAAACGTCCAGTACACACCGAGATTTTCCATCATATTAGCAAAGATTTTGGTTGCGTTGAGATTGTTGAACGTGCCTGCTTGGAAGGGAACGGGATACGCGATATCGCCCGTTACGACCACAAGGTCGGGTTGAGATTGACGAATCATCGTTGCAACCGCGCTCATAGCCCAGTTGTCTTTCGTGCCCGAAAACGCGCCGCCGCCGATATGTACGTCGGTGAATTGCAACACTTTGAAATCTCTGTCCGCCTCTTTTTCAAACGTCCAGTGCCCGAGTTCGTCGTCGAAAGTCGGAACGAGTTGCGTATGCTCTGTGTATTCGACCTTTTCAAAACTCGAAGCAAGCGAAAGGTGCGCGTTGGTATTTACGGTAGAAGCAATGGCGCACCCGCTGAAAAAGATGACGAGTGCAAGCACCACGCAACCCGTTATAATCAAGGCTTTTGCGGTTTTTCTTTTCTTTTGTTCGGGCGTGAGTTGTTTTTTCTCTTTCTTGCCTTTCTTTGCCTTTTTGCCGTTGAAGTCTTTGAGTATGCCCTCTTTTTCGGCATTTTTTTCAAGACCGTTTAGATCTTGTTGCGATTCCTCTTGCGAAACATCCGCGTTTTTGATTTCGTCGCTCATAAGTTCCTCCTTGTTGCTACATTATATAACTATTATATATTATTTTTTGTTATTTTCAATAGAAGAATATTCGGATTCGTCCACGTCTTCGGCGGTGTTTCCGCCCTCCCCGTCCGTATTTCCGTTTGTATTCTCGGCTTGATTCTCTAAACGATTGCCGCTTATGTCACAGTTTGTATTGCTGTTTTGGTTCTTTCTATCGGCTGATATGGCGATAAACGTAACGCTTGCGTTGGTTTTTTCCTTAACTTCTGCGCTCATAGCCGCAAAGTCCGCATTTTCGCTTGCACCAACGAATGCGTTGCCCACTTTCGCGCCGTAGCCGTAATCGTGAAGTTCGGTTTTGACGAGGGTTGCGTTTTGGGATTTGCACGCGTCCTCGATTGCCGCAATCTCGTCTTTTGCGCCGTCGCCCACGACGATAGCGCGCACGTTTTCAACAACCATTTTTATACCGACGGCGATAATCACTATGCTCATCACGATGCCGACGATTGCGTCAACCGCATAGTCCGCTCTTGCCGTAATCGCAAACGCCACGAGGCTTGTTGCGGTTATGCCCATATCGAGAAAACTGTCGAGCATAAGCGCGCGCACCGCTTGCGAGCGAATCTTTTTGTTTGCGAACATATACGCAAGACCGATGCCGAGTTTTATGGGCAGACAAACGCTGATAAGCACTATGCTCTGCCAGCCGTAGTAGACGGGTTCGGGCATAGCCATACGATTGAGCGAGCGCACGAAAAACAATCCGCCCATAACGACCGATACGACCGCAACGATAAAGCCGGCGAGATATTCCCCTCTGCCGTAGCCGTACGGCGCTTTTTCACCCTTCGGCAAAAGAAGCACGATAAAAACGATGAGCGTGACTATGCAAGTGAGCGTGTCGAGAAAACTGTTCATCGCGTCGAGCATAATGCAAAGGCTGTTCGAAGCAAGCCCGACGTACATCTTTATCGCCGCAAGCGCGACGTTGACGACAATGCCGATTGCGATAAGAAGAATGGATTTTTTTATTCTGTCTTTCATTTTCCGCCCTCTTTCTTTGCCGCACCCTGCTTGTTTTTCTTGCCGTGACGAAGTTTCTTTTGCGCGTCGTTAACGGCGTTTTTTGCAGCGTTTTTCGCAGTGTTTTTGACCGCCTTGTTTTTGGCATTATTTGCACAATCGGACGTTTTTGTCCACGTTTCCTTTGTATAAACGTACTTTTCGAGTCGTTTGACGTCCGCTTTGTGCCTCGTGTAGAGCATAAGCGACATAACGATTACGACAACGCAAAGCATTCCCGTAAGCGCAAGCAAAAACGCAAAGAGGAAGTTCGTGAGATTGAACGTTGCACATATCAAACCGTACGTCATACCAAATACCTCTTTTGCTTTTTCCACGCCACGCAAAGCGCGACGACGGTCATCGCAAGCACGCCGCAGATTGCGGTGAGCGCGATATTTGCAGGTGTAAACGCCCTTGCCAAACTGTTTCCCTCTATGAAGCAAATCACATTGTATTGCTTCGATAAGACAACGCCGTTCTCGCTTATATCGAGAAGTTCGTTCTTGCCGTAAACCGCAAAATATTCGACGATTTCGGGAGTGTTCTTCCACGTTATCGAAAATGCTTCTTCGGGCGTAACGTCGTTTCCGTCGCCGTCCACAAACTCGAATTTGTACGCGGCGTATATAGGTCTGCCGTACTTGTTTTCAACCTCGATTCTGCTCGCCTTTACGATTACGTCCATAAGTCCGCTTCCGAAAAACGCATAGAAAATCTGTCCGTCGTCGGCAACGACTTCCACTTGCTTTGCGTACACGAAATATCTGCCGTAGTTTGCAAACTGACTTTCGTAACTGTGGCAATCGGGCGTATAGTTCGGATTTGAAAACGTGATATACGAGCGATACGTCATACTCGGCACATCCTTGTCCGCTTCGTACTCGAAACTTATGCCGAGGTCGCTTTCGGCGTCGCCGCCCACAAGCGAAGATACGATTTGATATTTAGGAATCGCAAACGCCTCGCCCGCGAGCGAATACGCGTCGCGTATGCGAACGTAAAGCGTGCGAGGACTTACGTTTATTTGCACCGCGATTTGTTCAAGCGGCATATAGTTGTCCGAGTCGGGAATAAAATCGAAATACACGACGTAACCGCCGTCCTTAACACCCAAATATGCGGATTTCGGGTCGGTAATGCCCGCCAACGCCGTGTCGGTTTGCGCCGCGCTCGGCACGAATCTGCCCTGCACGTTCACGTCGCAAAAATTTGTCGATTCGAGCGAGTTTGCCATATCCGACAAACTTGCGCCGTATACAAACTTCTTTTGCGGTTGCTTTTGAACCGAAAGTTCCGCCTTTTCTATGGTGCAAGCAAACGCCTGTCCGTATCTTACGGATTCGTATTCGAAAGGCACGAGTTGCTCGTTAACCTCGTATCTTATCCTCTCGGTTGCCACGAGGCGCACTTGGTATTCGCCTGCGTCCACGCCTCTGCCGAACAAATAGCCTCCCGCCGTGTAGTCGGCATACGCTCTTTTCCATTCGTCGCCCTCTCTTTTATACTCGAAAGCAACGCTCGGCGAGGATATTATTTGCAAAATTCTTGCGCCGAAAAACACGCCTTGCGAGCCGTATTTTGTCGTGTTTTGCTCAACTGTGGAAGAAATGTCGGGAAGTTTGAAAGATATGTTGCAATAATTTGCAATGATAAAATCGTCCGTATCGGGAACGTTTGCGCCCGATTCGCGCAAGCACGTTTTGATTGCCTCGTACATTTTGAGCGCAACGCAATTACGGTTGTTTGCCTCTATAAACGCGCCGCGGCACTCTGCGCCGTCAACGTTTTGACCGTTGAAAGAAAGCGTCCAGTTTTCGCCGTCTGCGGTTGCGATGACGAACGACGGCAACGCCGTATCCTCTGCCTCCGCAACCAAAACGTCGCGCGGATACAATTCGAGCAACGCGCAAACCGCCGTGCCGAGCACGACGAGCAAGCAACATATAAGCACGATTGTCACTTTCTTTGCGGACATAAACCCTCGAATGTATCTGTTGACTTAAATTTGATTGTACCACGAAAATACCCTTTTCGCAATACGCGCGCGTTATTATGTTATATTTAATATACATATAAGAATAAGGTTTTATTTGAACAATAAGTAAATTTTTAATTAATAATGAATAATTAATAATTAATAATTGCGGAAGGCGAAGCCTTAATCCGAAAACTTGTTCGAAGACTACTTATACCCGAAATGCGCAACTTCGAAGACGAGATAAAAACCGCCGTCCGCGAACTTGCAGAGTGGACTTTTAACGTTCACTTATTCAAGGCGTTCTTATTCAACTACTCTGTCCTTTCGAAGACGGAACACGAGCCGCAACGGCGGCGAGAAAAGCGA
>URIX01000028.1 GCA_900547975.1 uncultured Eubacteriales bacterium
AGTGCCGACTTCCCCTCTTGCGAACGATGTGTAATCTTGCAGAGAAATGGCGCAAGTTTGAGCAATAGGGGAAAGCCCGAAGGGAAGGGGGTGATGTGTTATTTATGGTATACAACGGTCACTTTTGTAGAGAAAGAACATACCCGTGAAAAAGGGGGAAGTTTTAATTCGAAGTATATAAAAAAGCGGACACTCACATTGAGTGTCCGCTTTTTGTTTTTTAGATTGTTAATTTTCTGGTGCAACAGTTTCCTCGCTCGTCGGTTCGTCGGGAATAAGGGGCGGGTTGATAGGCGTGTTGCTCGGCGTATCGTTTGATTTGTCGTGCTTGTAGGTAAGTTTCAAAAGCAACGGCGTGAGAAGGGAAGACACGATAATCAATATCAGCACAAACGGCATAATCGACGCGTCTACGAGTCCGCTGTCAACGCCTTTTTGCGTGCAGACGAGTACGACTTCCGCTCTTGCCATCATACCGATACCCACGCGCAGGCTGTCCATAAACGAGTATCTGCAAATGAGTGAGCCGAGTCCGCAACCGAGCACTTTGCCCAACAGCCCGACGGCGATAAACGCAAAACCGAATCCTACGATTGTTGGCGAAATTGCGCCGAAATCCGCGTTTATGCCTATGCTTGCAAAGAAAACAGGGGCGAAGATCATATAGTTGCTGACCTCGACTTTTCTGTCGATATAGCCGGATTCCGAGAGGGTGGAAAGCATAATGCCCGCAACGTACGCGCCCGTGATGTCCGCAACGCCAAACCATTCTTCCGCGGCGTACGCAAAGAAGAAGCACATCGCAAAGCCTATGATGGGGATACGTCTATGGTGTTCGGGGTGGCGTTTGAGGTAGTGTTTGAGCAGCAAGTGCGCGACGATACCCACGCCGATTGCGGCGGCGAAGAAGCCTATCATTTTTCCGATTGCGATACCGATTCCGTCGAGTCCGTTGCCTTTGTCGAGAGATATGAAAAGGGAAAGAAGAATGACTCCGATAATATCGTCGAGGATTGCGGCGGCAACTATTGAAGTGCCGACTTTCGTGTTGAGTTTGCCGAGTTCTTTGAGGGCTGCGACGGTTATGCTGACGCTTGTTGCCGCCAAAATCGCGCCGTAAAAGAGATTGGTTATGACTTGGTGTTGAGACATATCCTTGAATCCGCCGTTAAATGCGCTCGCAACCAAAAATCCCAAGCCGAGAGGAAACAAAACGCCCAAAATCGTAATTAATACCGACGGAAGCCCGCTCGTTTTGAACTGTTTGAGGTCGGTTTCGAGTCCTGCCGAAAACATAATAAGGATAACGCCGATTTTTGCGAGGAAGGACAGACCCTCGAGGGTGTAATCGGTGAATACGTTTTGGTTGGGAATATACTTGATAAAACCGAGCAGTATGCCTGCAATCAGCATACCCACCACTTGCGGAAGCCCGATTTTCTTGCCTAAAAGCGAGAAAAGTTTGGTGCATAGAAGTATGAGCGCAAGCGGAAGCAGAATTTCGAAATATGCGATTGCGGATAACGTTTGAGTGAACATAGTCGCCTCCTTGTGTCGAATCGAGTGTTCGTTCGGCGCAACGTGGTTGTCGGGCGCGGAAACTTGTCGTAGCGTGTGAGTTTCGTTCGCCAAATCAATGTTATACGCTTTGTTTGAAATATAGTCAAGCGAATTGAGAAAAATTAAAACAACCTTAAAAATTGTGGTAAAAACCGCGCTCGACCGCAAAATATGGTTTTTAATTTGACAATAAGGGTATATATTGATACAATACAAAAGAGTATTGCGTACGCGCATACGGCGTATATACGTATGAATGTATGCACTCTAAAAACGCAAGACAAGAGGGAAGAATGGACTTTTTGTCGTTTCTGACACACGCAGCGGATTATCTTGTAGGCTTTGCAAAAACGTTTGCAGGGCTGTTTGCCGCGCTTACCCTGTTTATGGTGGCAAAGTGTTTGCCGAATCGTATTAGCAGGTATTTTTCGGCGTGCGCCACGACGGTGATTGCGGTTGCATTGCTTTGGGACTCTTTCCATCAATTCTCGTTTTTCACACTCAGGGCCGTTTTCGTCAACACGACGATTGCGTGCCTGACGTTTTTGACGTTTTTGTTTTTCGTTTACATTGCAACCTACATTGCGCGAGGAAACGCGATACGCTCGTTCCAAAACGTACGCCGTGACATCAAGTGCGACTCGCGCATAGTCAAAGGTTTTGCATTGAGAAACGGCGACATTTGCGCCTCGAACGCCTTTTTGAGCATTTCGCCCATTTGTATGCAATGACATTTAAGAACTTTTGGCGGCAAGCGTATTCTCGCTTGCGCTTTTGCGCGCGTATGCGTACGCGCATAAAAGGGGTGTATGCCCCAAAAACTCAAAGGAGAATATTTTTATGCTTAAAGTAGAACACTTGAAAAAAACTTACCCAAAGAGCGACAGAGTCGCGGTTGACGATATATCTTTTGAATTGCGCCCGGGCGAAATCTTCGGCTTTCTCGGACAGAACGGCGCCGGCAAATCCACAACGATAAAGTGCCTCACGGGCATACTGCCTTTCGACAGCGGCACGATAACCATCTGCGGTCACGACATCGTGAAAGAGCCGATAAAAGCCAAGATGGAAATGGGTTACGTTCCCGACAACCATTCCGTTTACGAACGCCTTACGGGCAGGGAATACGTCAACTACGTTGCCGACCTTTACAAAGTTCCGGCACTCGTGCGCACCGAGCGTATCGACCGCTTTTCCAAACTTTTCAAACTCGAAAACGCGATAGACAGACAAATCAAGTCTTATTCGCACGGTATGAAACAAAAGATTTGTATCATCGCCGCGCTTATTCACGACCCGAAACTTTGGGTGCTCGACGAACCTATGATGGGTCTCGACCCGCAATCGACTGCGGAAATCATCTCGTATATGAGAGAACATTGCGCAAAGGGCAACACGGTTTTCTTCTCAAGTCACAACCTCGACCTCGTGAAGAAACTCTGCCACAGGGCCGCAATCGTCAACGACGGACATCTCATCGACATAATCGACCTTGCGGGCAACGACGCGAACAAGGCGAACCTCGAAGAAACGTTCTTCCGCGTAACGGGAACGTATGAGGAAAGACTTTTTGAGGACTATATCGCGCAAGAGAGCGCGGATATGCGCCCGCCTATGCCGCCTCAAAACGATGACGAAATCGTCGTCGAGGAGGAAAAGTGATGGAAAAAACCGCATTTTCTATGCAAAGCGTGAAAACGCTTTTCAGACTCGACCTCAAATCGAGATACGGCATATCGCAGAGTACCGGACTGTTGAAAAAACTCGCGCAAGCGGGCAATTCGCTGTTCTTTATCCTCGTTTACGCCGTGCTCGTGACGGGCATATATTATTTGAGCAACGTGTTCGTGACCCGTTCGGGTTTGCGTATCGAATTTTTGGTCATCATCGCGACGTTTACGATTGCGCTCGCAACCATAATTTCGACGAGTACGGTCATTAAAAACCTATATCAGAACGGCGACAACGAAATGCTGTTGCGCTTTCCCGTCAGCGGCAAAGAGATTCTTGTTGCGAAATCCATTTATTGCTATTTGCACAATCTCGTCACTTGCTTGCTCACTATGCTTCCGTTCTACATCTCGTTCGGAATCGTGACGCACGCAAGCGTCGGCGACTACTTTGCGTATATAGGAATTGTGCTTTTGAGCACGCTTTTGCCGTTTTTTATCGCAAACATAATCGCCGTGCCCGTTATGAAGGTGCTCAATCTTGTCAAGGATCAGTTTCTTTTGGTGCTGATTTTCACGATTATCGTGATTTGCGCGGTGTTCGTGCTTTACCTTGTGTCCCTCAGCAATATTTTGAAATATCTCAAAGATTCCAATCAAACGATTTTTTCTGCGGATATGATTGCAAGATACAAGCACTTTGCGCAAAACGCATATCCGTTCAACTGGTATGCGGAAATCGTAAACGGAAGAAAATACGCGGGACTTTCAAACGGTCAATACGCATTGAGATTCCTTTATATGTTCCTCGTCAACGTAGCGTTCGGCGTGGGTGCGTACTTCGTGACTACGAGAGAGTACTACAAAACCATTCTTTACGGAATCGAAACTCAAAAGGCTTCCTTCAAAAAGAAAATCAAAGACGTGCGTCGTCCCGTGTGGTATGCGCTTTTCAGACGTGAGTTCTATCTCATTTTGAGAAGTTTCAACTATTCCTTCCAGTACTTCGCAATGGCGTGCGCCGCTCCCGTAATGGTGTTTTTCTGCAACAGACTCGCCGCCACTATGGGTACGGAAAGCGTGGGCGCGAGCATTATGCCCGGTCTTACGCTTATGGTTATCGTCATATTCGTTACGATTATCGTGTCGTTTGCTTCGACCTGCATATCGAGGGAAGGCAACTGCTTCTACCACACGAAGATAATACCCGTAAGTTACACCAATCAGATTCTTGTCAAGTTCTTGCTGTACACAATGACGGGTTCGCTTTCGGTTGCGCTTTCTTGTGCGGTTTCGGGCGGATACTACACAAGCGAGGCGGGCGGGCATCTGCTTACGCCGCTTGACGTGGGCGCGATTTTCGGCATTGCGGAAATGTTTGTTCTGACCCTCACTTGCCTCAGTATGATTGCGGACATCAAGTCCCCGACGTTCAACGTTTCGGGCGACGGCGAACTCGTGGCGGCAAACAAAAACGTCGCTCTCGCACTCATCGTCGGCATCGTGGCGGCAATCGCATACGGTCTTTTCACTATGTTGTTCAGTTTCTTCCCGTTCTCGATAGGCGGTGTGCAAATCGGCGGGAATATGAGCGCAATATACCTCTGTTTGACCATCTTAACGCTTATGTTGCTTGCAGGCTCGCTTGCAGGACTTTTCGTCAACCTCAACAAGCGTTATCAAAAAATAATTCCGTAAGGAAAGGAAATTCGCATTATGAAAAAAGTGATGATAGGTATACTTATTCTTATACCGATTATTATTCTTCTCGTCGTCGCGATGGTTTCCTCGATCGTTTCGGCGCAAGCGCATATTGCGGTTGAAAATATAGAATTAAAGTATAAGGATTCGGACAATACCATATATGAACTTCCGCTAAATCTCGAAAACGTAGCGGGCAAAGTGATAAATCTCAAAGATTATCTCAACGTCGTCGTTTCCCCTCAAAAGGCGAACAACTACACCATAGAGTGGAAGATTTCGGGCGATATAACCTACACCGACAGCGAGTATGAGAACAAATACAATCAGTACAAAAACAATCCGTCGTCGAGCGCGAAAGTGTGGCCGGCGGCAACCTTTGTCGACGAAAACGGAAACGAAACGGCATCCAACACGTCCGGCAAAATGGTCATCGCATCGTATTGCACGTTTACGGTGCAGGTGGTTGCCGAAAACGTTAGCAAAACTCTCAGCGTAAAAGTGGTCGGCTACGACGTAAACCGCGTGGAAGTGCGCGCGCAGAGCGGCGAAGGCAAACTCTCGATAGGCGAATCGGTGCGCTTTGTCCCTTCTTACACGCCGATTGACAGTATCGTCAACGACAGCGAGTGGACGAGTTCGGATTCACAAGTGGCAATCGTCGACCAAAACGGCGTCGTAACGGGCGTAGGCGAGGGCAAAGCGGTCATATCTCACGGCGCAAGCGTGTTCTCGACAGGCGCAAAGGTCTACGGCACTTGCGAAGTCGAAGTCAGCGCAAACGGCGCAAGCGTGCGCTACGGAAGCAGAGTCGTTACGAGCAAATCTATTCTTACGCTTTCCGAACTCGGAATAAGCGGCGAGGCAGTCGCAGTCAGCGGTTGCACGATTGAAAACGGCAAAGTTACAATAACCGCAAACAAGGCGGTTTTGAGCGTGAACGGCAAGAACTTTGAAATAGAGAAGTGCGGTCCGGACGAAATTGCCATAAACAACAAAGAATTTTACGAATACAGCGACGACGGCTATGTTCTGGCAGTGGGCGAGCATACGCTCAAACTGTCGGCGATTTGGGCGGATATGACCAACGAAACAGTTTTGACAAACATTTCGTGGAAGTCCGACAACGAAAGCGTTGCGACCGTCAATGAAAAAGGCGAAGTCAAAGGCGTTTCGAGCGGTCTTGCAACCATAACGGCAACCGCAAACGGAAAGAGCGTGAGCGTGACGATAAACGTCCAAAACAAACTCGCTTCCGTGCAACTTCGCACCTCGCAAGCCTCGCTTGCGGTCGGTCTTGCAAGAGAAACGGTGTTCGCAAGCCAAAGATTCCTCAATCCCACGAGCGTAAGAAGCGACGATACGAAGATTGCAAACAGCACGCACATCGTCGTTCAGGGCGAGCCTGAAAACGCAACCGACGAAGAACTCGATTTGTTCTATTCCGCCTTCAACTTCGAAGTGGTCGAGGGCGGCGAATATGCGCATTTCGACGAAACCGTTCGCAACAAACTCGTTTTCAGCGACGACGGCAAGGCTCTTGAAGGCAAGGGTAAACAAAGCATAAAAGTCAGAGTGAGCGCAAAATATCCCAAGTACGAGGGGATGAGCAAATTCACCACCCAAGAAGTCACAATTAACGCAATATTCGGCGTTGCGGTATCTTCCGTTGCCGAAATCGAAGTTGCGTCAAGGAATCAGCGCGCCTACGCAGAGGCGGAAGACAATATCGTTCCTTCCCAAATCAGGCACGAGTTTACCAACGATTACGACTCGAGCGTCTACCGCGTGCGTACGAATCCGTCGTCAAAATCGACGTATGCGATTTGCTTCGAGGGCAACGTCGCGTATACGATTGCAGAGCAGGGCGAACATCTTGTTGGTCCCGATGACCGACTCAATTTCTACGGAGACGTGTACGGCAACAACTTTATGCTGTCCACCGAAACCAACCAACTCGACGAAAACACCAAAATAATGCGTATATCGTGGTCGAACGTCACGATGTCAAACCTTATTTTGCGTGCCAACAATTTCAAAAAAGACGATACGGAAAGCAATCTCGAAAGTGCGCAAGGCGCGCTTGAAAAAGCAGAAGACACCAAAGATTTCACGGGTATTTTGGGTATAGTCGGCAGTCACGTAAACTGGAACACATATCGTCTTGAAAACGTCAGATTGGAATATTGTATTTTTGAAAACGCAAAACAAGCGATTGATGTCAACAATTCCGACGCAACGTTTGACGGTTGCATAATCAGAAACCTCAACTTTATAGGGCTCAACACCCATTGCCGTATGAACAGCGAAGGCGAGGTGTTCTATCCGTACTATTCGCACTTGAACTTGAACAACATAGTGTTTTCCAACACGCTGGGTTCGGTTGCGGTCGTCAACTACGAGAACTATTCGACAAAAGGAAAAGCCACCGATTACCGCTTTGCCGCCACCGCAGAGGCAAACGACAAGTGGTTTATGGACAACTTCTATGCAAACGGCATAAACTTCATCCTCAATCAAACGGGCTTTATCGACGCATACAACTGGCAACCCGTTTCGAGCGCGAAGATTATCGACGCCGGCGATTATACCGAGTTGGTTTCACAAGCAAGCGACACGGTTATGAGGACCAACTCGTTCTTCGAACCTCGCAGAATCATCGATTCAAACGATGCGTGCTGGATTCATATCGCTTTCATTTCGGTCGGCGTTACGAACAACCTCAGCGTCGAAAAGGTATACAGCCAAATCACAACGCAAGACAAGCGTCTTTCCTACATCAATACGTCGGATATGCAAGTGGAAAGCACCAACCCCGTGTATAAACTCGGCGAGCAGGTGCTCAAAAAAGTGTCGGCGGGTATTTGGGGTTACGATAACAAGCAGAATATACAACCCACGACGACGTATCAGGTCAACGACGCCCTCATCGAGAGGTTGCATAAGTGATATTGTCGAATTGTAAAGGATAAACTATGAAGAAAGTAATGATAGGAATCTTAATCCTCATACCGATAATCGTTTTGATTGTCGTTGCGCTCGTGTCCGTCATCGTATCGGTGAACGCTCATATTGCTGTTGAGGATTTACAGTTGCTCGACAAAAACGGCAAGCAGATATACGACCTTCAAATACCTTTCGACGAAGTTTCTAACATCAACATCTACAACTATCTCGACGCAAAGATTTACCCCGAAAAAGCCACCGACAAGACGGTCGAGTGGCAAATCGTGGGAGATGTTGCGTATACGGACGTGCAATACGAGGCATTGAGAAACGAATACCTCGAAAAACGCTCCGCACTTACGGCGGAACTGGAAAACGAACTCGTGCAAGGCTCTTTCTCTACGGCTGAAAGACAAGACGCTTACGATATCGCGCGCGGCAAGTATTACAAGAATTCGTCCCTCATAATTGCCGAAATGGCGGATATTTTGCTTGAAAAGGTGTATCCGGCGGCGGCTTTCGTCGATGAAAACGGCAATGAAGTCGAGTCGAACACGACGGGCAAATTGATTGTCAGTTCTTATTGCAAATTCACCGTGCGCGCTCAAGCGGAAACCGTGTCCAAAACTCTCACCGTGTCCGTCGTCGGCTACGACGTCGAAAGAGTGGAACTCTCTGTGGGCGAGGACGAAACGACAACGTTGAGCGTCGGCGAATCTATGCGTATTCTCGCTTCCTACACGCCTATCGACAGTATCGTCAATCACACGATTTGGCAAGTCGAGGACGAAAGCGTTGCCGTCATCGATTCAAACGGCGTTATCACCGCTCTCAAAGAGGGACAAACGACGGTAATTTTGCGCGCAAGCGTGTATTCCACCGAAAACGGCAATACAATCGAATACGTTGAAGGAAAAATCGATATTTGTGTCGAGCAGAAGGGCGCAAGTTCTCGCTTCGGCGAAAACCTCGTGACGAGCAGAAAATCTTTGACTTTCGAAGAAATCGGCATCGTGAAAGAGGATATAACGAGCGTTAGCGGAGCGACGGTGGACGAATCGGGAAGATTGACAATCACCGAAAATACCGTCGTGATAACCGTAAAGAGCGGCGCACAACTCACTATCGCGAGTTGTGTTGACGGTGACGTCACTGTCAACAACAGACGTTTTTACGAAAACGGAAGCGGCTACGTCCTTGCAGTCGGTGAAAACCTGCTCGACCTCGATTTGGTGTGGAAAGATATGTTAAAAACCGACCAAATCGAAAATGCCGTGTGGTCGTCCTCGAACGAAAGCGTTGCCACGGTCAACGACAAGGGCGAAGTCAAGGGCGTTTCGAGCGGCGTCGTGACAATCACGGCAACCGTCGGACAAAAATCCACGAGCATAACGATAAACGTACAGCGCAAACTTTCGCAAATTCAACTTCGCACGTCGGACGCGTCGCTTGCCATAGGCATTGCGCGCGAAACCGTTTTTGCAAGCGAAAGATATATCGACGTGAAAGCGAGCAATGCAAAGACGGCAAACTATACGCACGTTATTGTGCAGGGTGAACCCGAAAACGCAACCGCCGCGCAACTTGCAGACTTCTATTCCGCATACGTTTTTGAAATCGTGGAGGGTGGCGAGTACGCCTCTATGGATACGCTCGTTGCCAACAAAGTCGTGTTTAACGACTCGCTTGAAGGCAAGGGCAAGCAAAAAGTGGTCGTCAAGGTCAGCGCAAGATACCCCAAGTACGAGGGAATGACGAGATTCACCACCGAAACCGTCACTTTGAACGTCGTTTACGGCGTTGCGGTTTACAACTTCGACGAACTGAAACAAGCCACGCTCGATCAAGGCGAATATGCGCTTGCGGACGGCAACGTTCAGGACGACGTCGAAATATTCAGAAACGAAACCGAAAACGAAGCGTACGTCGTAAATAAAATCGGTTTGTCAAACGACAAGTATGCGATATGCCTTTTCGACAACTGCAAGTACAATCTCGGCATTGACGAGAACGGTCAAAACGTGATTGTGGGTTGGAAAAACTGCTTGAAATTTACGGGCGACGTGTATGGCAACAACAAACGTATTTCCGCAAACACCGAGCAACTCGATAAGGACAGTTATATCATTCAAATCGACAGACCCGACGTGACCCTCAGCAACCTCATCATCAGAGGCAACGATATCGACGACGAATACGAAATCACCGACGCCGAAGATACGAGTGCTTTTGAAGGCAATATTCTGCGCGTAGGCGACGAGTGGAAACATTTTGAAAACATCAGAATCGAGTACAGCATAATCGAAAATGGCAGCAAGGGAATCAATGTATTCAGCACGGATTTGACGGTTGACGGTTGCATAATCCGCAACATCACCAAAGCCGCTATGTACGTTCCCACGAGAATGAGCCAAAACGACGGCGAAACGGACGAAAAATCGGGCAAAAAACTCGTCATTCCTTGCTATTCGCACTTAACTTTCAACAACGTTATTTGCTCGAATACGCTCGGCTCGCTCGTTTCCGTTGCGTACGAACACTACACGATGAAGTCGGGCACGACATATCGCTTTGTAGTCGGAAACAAAAAGAACGACGCCGACGGCTCTCTTGCGCAAGCAAACGAAAAGTATTTTATCGAGAATTTCTACGATAAGGGTATAAATACGAAGATAAATCAAACGGGTTTCCTTTGGGCGTACAACTGGCAAAATCTCGAAAATGCAAAACTCATTCAGACGAGCAACGAAATGATAAACAGTATTCTTTCGGTGTATTTCAAGCCTATCGTGCAGAACAGCGCGGTTTTCGACGACTATCGCTACGTCGACCAAAATAGCGGCAAAGAGTATTTGCATTTGGCGTTTATCGTCACGGGTATAGACTTTGCAAAGGGTATTCTCGACGCGCCGACTTATCTTGAACTTTCGATGGAAGAAAAGCGTATAAACGGCGTTGACATAAGCGACGCCGACTTTTCAAAGGCGAATATGCCGAGCGGATTGCAAGATATGTTGAAAGGCATATCCGTCAAAACGTACGGATATGACAACAAGTCGGACATCAATCCGCTTTCGCCGTCGTATCAGGTCAACAACGCTTTGATTGAAAAAATCCATTCGTAAAAGCAACGATAAGAACCGATTTAAGAGCAAAAAGTTGCGCATAACAAATAACAAACAAGTTTTACAAAAGCATTAAGCATAAAAAGCATAAAAAAGAATCTCGCAAAACTGCGAGATTCTTTTCGAATTTTATAGATTATTCTTCAAACAAATCTTCCATAGTGCAACCGAGTGCTTTCGACAATCTGTACAAAATATCTGCTTGCGCTTTGTTTATGTCGTTGTGGCGTTGCTCGTACATTTGGATATTCCGTATCGACACTTCCGATATTTCGGATAGTTGTTTTTGAGACAAACCTGCGGCTGTGCGAATTCTTTTGAGATTCGTATCTTCTCTCGATTTTTCGATATAGTCGTTTGCAACGTCGAAAAATTTGGTTATGTCTGCTTCGTGAAGCGTGTCATATAATTGAAGCACTCTGTCGATAGGGAATGCTTTGTTTATATCGAAAAACGAGACGTTTTTGTAGTTTTGATATTGAGCTAATGCCCAACCTGCCCAGTAAAATCGGGAACGATCGAACAACGGTGCGGTTGTAAATAAATTCCCGTTTGGCACATCGCCGTTGACAACCTTATCCAACAAATCTATTGCGGAATATCCGACCAAAAATCTCGGATTTCCTTTTTCGATTTGTTTTGCCACTTCGGAAGATGCGAAAATATTCCAAAAGACGTTCGGGGCATATCCGTAGGACACAGCATACTCGAACATTGTGCCGAGGTTTGTTGCAACGTTGTCTAAATATTTATCGTCGTAAGATTTCATCGCCGTTTTTGATTCCTTGTCTTATAATATCCACTACGAACAAATCGTCCGAGATATTGTTTTGTTTGCGACAGTCTGAATACGCAGTTCTTGCCTTATGGTCACGACTGACGCGTTTCACATAGTATTCGTCGCATTCTGCAACTTCATAATTAACAAATTTTATTTTATCGAAAGCCTTTTGTGATTTTAATACAATTTGAATCCCCAGTTCGCCGAGTTGCATTGCTTTGGCAAGTTGTTCGACGGAAATTGCGTTGTTTACAAAGTCTTTTGCAAAACTGAAATAAGAGTCGTCCGCACGATAACCGACAATAATGTCATAGTTTTCCACATCGATGTAAAAGTTATCCAAAATATACTCTTTCGCTTGCAGAGAAATGGGACTGTTAACGTCAAACGTTCTGAATTTCAATAGAATTGCAATCCAGTTGAGAATCGAATATTCATTTTTTCTCAAATCCAAAACATTATATTCGTTCAAATCGAGTTCGTATTTATTTGCATAGCCGTTTGTTTCGTTATTAGAGCAAGCCCATTCTTTTGCAAGGTTGATGCTTTCAGTGCAGTAAAAACCAAGCCCGTAATCGTTTCTTACGTTCCCTTTTCCAAATTCAGGTTTCTTGATTATATCTTTTGAGCCGTGATAAACAATCATCTTACCATACCATCCTTATAAGAAGTGTATCATTAAAATGTCAGTTTGTCTATATATTATGCCACAAAAAACAAAAAAGTATCATTAAAATGATATAAATTTATAAAAAAGAACTCGGATGTCAATTCCGAGTTCAATTTTAGCAGATTATCGATGATATAGTTTGGTTGCCCGATTGTCAGAATGGGCATTTCGAATAGACTGCGACGTAATCGACGAGGAAGTCGATGGGGAAGGTTCCTTCGGGATTCTCGAATACGCTGTTTGCAAACACGAAGTCGGGTTTTGCCGCTTCGCCGTTTTTGCCGCCGATTTCGATTGAGAAGAATAAATAATCGTCTTGCACGGTCGAAATGTATCTCTTGTCGGTGATTTCGAACACGAGTTGTCTGTCGTAATAGAAGCGATAGTATTCGTTTGTCCAGTCAACGCCGAAAGTGTGCCAACCGTCGTAAATATTGACGTCAACACCGCTCACCTTGTCGGAATTGATGAAGGTTTCTTTTTTGAGATAGTTGTCGCCGTAGTCGCCCACGTGCACCGCGCATTGATAGGTGTCTTTGTCGGTGGGCATAACGTTTTTCAATCCGATGGGGTTAAAGTAGGGCGATTCCATAATGTCGATTTCGGCACCCGTAATGCTGACGTCGCTCGTGGGATTGCCGTTCATCATACCTTGCGGCATAAGCCAGAACGCCGCCCAGATTCCGCTCGCTTTGGGAAGAAGCACTTTTGCTTCGAAATATCCGAAATGCGTTTCGTACTTGTTCATCGTGTCGATTGCGCCCATATAGAACTTGCCGTCCTCTTTTTGTACGGTGCGAAGCACGAGATTGCCGTCTTTTGTGAAGGCTTGGTCTTTATCCCAGTAGCCGCCTCTGCGCAATTCGTGATGTACGTTCCAATAAGTCGTGTCAAGTTCGCCGTTGAAATCGTCGAAAAATACTCGATATTCGGTGCTGTCTTTGTCAACGTCGCGCAAGTTTTCGGGTGGCTTGTCATTGCACGCGACGAAGAACGAGCAAGAAAGCGTAAGCACAAGCACAAGCAGCACTGCAAAAACTATTTTTTTGTTCATATTATCCCTCTTCTTATTTTTTATGCCTTTATATTATAGAAAAATTTGCGCAAAGTCAAATAGAATACGAAATGACCGATAATTAATAAAAAAGAGCAATCCGTAAAGAATTGCTTTTTTGCTGTCGTTATGATGTAAAGTCCGTTTTCGGTCGATTAGATAACCGATTTTTGTTAGTTTTCCGTAAAAATGAGTTGCACAAAGTCGAAAAGCGCAGCGCGCCATACGCTTTGGTCGTGTCCGCCTTGATATTTTTTGCTTAGATGTTCTATTCCGTTTTGCGTGAGTTTTTGGTCTATTGCGGGGTAGAACAAACTCGTCATCGTATCGACGTTGCCTATCGCAAGCATAACGACGTCGAAACTCTTGCCGTCCTCGTATTTGAAATCGGGTACGGTGGTGTCGAAGGATACGGCTTTTTTGCCGAATCCCGACGGCGAGAACGCGCCGACGTAGTTGAAATAATCCTGATACGCAAAAGCGGTGAGCAATGTTTCGCGACCGCCCATAGAAAAGCCCGCAATGGCGGTACTGTTTCTGTCCGTGAGGGTGGAATAATGCTCGTTTACGTAGGGCATAAGCGACGTAATGATGTCCTCGCCCGTCTTGTCGAATGCGGTGCAGTAGTCCTCGCTGAAAGTGGACGGCGGGATTTCGCCTTCCGTCACTATGCTGTTGACGGACACGATTATCATCTCTTTTACGTTTTTTTCGATTGTGAGATTCTGCACGACGTATTTTGCGTTGCACATTTCAAGCCAACTCTTGTGGGTGCAAGCCATACCATGCAAAAGGTACAGCACGGGATATTTTTTGCTTTCATCGTAATTTGCGGGCAGGGTGACGTAGGCGTGTTTTAAGTCGTTCGTCACTTGCGAGCGATAGGCTATTTCGATGTCCTCGCCGTATTCGTAGCCGTCTTTTGCTTCGTAAAACTTCGGCGGTTCGGGCGTAGGGGTAGGTTCCGGAGTAGGCTCGGGCGTATTGTCGGGTTTTTCGTTGCACGCAAAAAGCGCGCAGCACGCCACGCATAACGTCAAAATAAGGATAATGATTTTCAAAAATGCTTTTTTGTTCATATTTCATCAAAGCGATTCGCTTCAACAAAAATGTAGCACACATTGTCCGAGTCCGCAAGTTTTTGTTTTTTATTGCTATTATTAAAATATCCGTTAATTGATTTTATATTTTTATATTCGTACGAAAGCGCACATTTTTTCGGTTGAAAAACGGTTTCAGAACAAACGAAAAGGAATGTTGCAACATTCCTTTTATGCGTTTAGATATTCGGTTTTCGACGGTTTTGCTATTGTGATTTTGATTAAGTCGTTTTGTCTTTCGACTTATTGATTCCTCGATTTGTCGTTTCGTGTCGAATCGATTTCCTTGCGATTATGCCGTTGACTCAACCGTTTTGCTTTTCGGCAAGCATACGAGAGAGGAAGGCTCTCGTGCGTTCTTCTTTCG
Source organism: uncultured Eubacteriales bacterium (assembly GCA_900547975.1). Classification (GTDB taxonomy): domain Bacteria; phylum Bacillota; class Clostridia; order Christensenellales; family CAG-917; genus CAG-475. The sequence continues at coordinate 14,975 of URIX01000028.1, forward strand.
GTGCGGTGAAGATTTGTTCGGGTGCGCCTTCTTCCACGATAACGCCGCCGTCCATAAACACGACCTTATTTGCGACGTCGCGCGCAAACGCCATTTCGTGCGTGACCACAATCATTGTAAGTCCCGTTTTTGCAAGTTCTTTCATAACTTCCAGCACTTCGCCCACCATTTCGGGGTCGAGGGCGGAAGTCGGCTCGTCAAATAGTATGACTTCGGGCGACATAGCAAGCGCGCGAGCGATTGCCACGCGTTGTTTTTGTCCGCCCGACAGTTGGCGAGGCTTTGCGTTGACGTACGCACTCATTCCGACAAGTTCGAGATATTTCATTGCGACGTCGTTTGCCTCGGCTTTTTTCATTTTCAACACTTTGCGCGGACCTATCGTGCAGTTTGCAAGCACGCTCATATTGTTGAAAAGATTGAATGATTGAAACACCATCGTCACTTTTTCGCGGTATTTGGGTGCGCTTTTTGTTTTTGTCACGTCCTCGCCGTGAAAATATATTTCACCCGCAGTCGGCGTTTCAAAGAGGTTTATGCAACGCAGCAGGGTGGATTTTCCGCTTCCCGACGAGCCGATTATGCAAGTAACGTCGCCTTTGTCCACGTCGAAGTCGATGTCTTTCAGCACTTCGTGCGTGCCGAACGTCTTGCCGAGATGTCGCACTTCGATGACGGGTGCGGCGGTGTTTTCGCTTGCAATCTCGGTTGCGTTTTCGGTCGTATCGTTGCTTGCATTATAGTCGAGATTTTCGACATCTAACGAGGTGTTTCCCATATCGTTCACACCGACGTCGTTTTGTTCGGTATTCGTTTCAAATCGTGTATCGTTTGTATTTTCGCTCATTGTTCGTTGCCCCCTAATGCTTTTTTCTCGCGCAACATAGATTCTGCATCCATATTTTGCGAACCCAGAATCTGATAATCCTTTTTGCCGTCCATTTTCTTTTCGACGAGGCGCAAAATTCTGGTTATGGTGAAGGTGAGTATGAAGTATATCACCGCAACTACGAGATAGGTTTCAAATATCGCGTAGGTGTTAAGCGCAATGGATTTGCCGTAGAAGAACAGTTCGGTGAAGCCTATGACGTTCAAAACGGACGTGTCCTTGATGTTGATGACAAATTCGTTTGCAACGCTCGGCATAATGTTGCGAAGCACTTGCGGCAAAACGACGTTCCACATCGTTTGCGAGTGCGTCATACCGATTGCCTGTGCGCCCTCGAATTGTCCTTTATCGATTGATATAATGCCGCCTCTGACGATTTCCGCCATATACGCGCCCGTGTTTATTGAAACGATGATAAGACCCGCGACGGTGACGTTCATAGTGTTGCCGTCGTTGATGAGCGCAGAGCCCCAGAAAATGACCATTGCCTGCACCATCATAGGCGTGCCGCGGAACACTTCGATGTACGCCGACAAAATCACGTCGCCGATTTTTTTGAGCACTGCAAGCACTTTGTTTTTAGGCGCGTCGAGAGTGCGATACATACCAATCAAAAGACCTATAAACAAGCCTGCGACCGTGCCGACGATAGCAACCAAAATAGTGTAGCCCACGCCTTTTAATATGGATAGATAGTAGGTTTTGATAATATTTCCGATTCTCGAAAAGAAAGTGGATTTAACGGTCGTGTTGTCGGTCGAGTAGGTGACGGCGTCTTGCATAATTGCAAGGCGTTCCTCTTGCGATATGCCTGCAAGAATATTGTTTACGGCGTCTTTATGCTCGAACCCGTATCTCATACCGATTGCGATTTGGGTATCTTCCGCACTTGCGGTGAATCCCGTGTCGTTGTTGGTGAGGTGAACGAACGTCAAAGCCTCGTTTGCCGCGCAGTCCGCAATCGCGCCCGGTTCCTCGGCGACGTATCCGTCAATGGTTTTTGCATTGAGCGCAATCGTCATTTCGGGGAATGTTGCCATAGAAGTTCCGACGGTTATGCCGTGTTGCTTGCCTTGCTCTTGCAACGCTTTTTCGTGGAAAGTGCCTTGCTGTGCAACTATTTTCGCACCCGAAAAATCGTCGAGATTGCTCGCTTGCGTATATGCGCCGTCCTTTCTTACTACAATGACGAGGTTGCTTTCGTAGTATGCGTTTGAAAAGTCAATGGATTCGCGCCTTTGGGCGGTCGGACTCATACCTGCGATAACCAAATCGAGCGTACCTGCCGAAACGCCGGGGACAAGCGAGTCCCACTCGGTTTTGACTATGACGAGTTCTTTGCCAAGAGCGTCTGCGATTCGCTTTGCGATAATCACGTCGTAGCCGTTTGCATAGCCGTCCGCATTGCTTATTTTTATGCCGCCGTTTGCGTCGGTTTGTTGGGTGAAATTGAAGGGAATATATCCGCATTCAAGCCCGACGACGAGTTTTTCTTTGTTCTCGTCTTGTTTGTTGCACGCGCTCAGCATAATCGCCGAGCCTGCCAAAACAGCCAAAATCAGCACTAAAACGACGATTTTGAAAGTTTTTTTCATAGTTGTTTCTCCTGCGAAAAGTATTTTACAAATCGACGGGCAATCGCATCGGGGATAAAAAAATCCGCAATGCCAACAACATTGCGGATACGAAATATCGCTCAACGTTGATAGCGCTCCACCTTGCGGTGACAGTGCAACGCATATTCTGCGTTGTCCCAAGAGCGACCGTTCCAGACCGAACGAACCGTTCTTTCGGCGGATTTTCCTTTCCCACCGAGGCGAAGTCTGCGCCGTCGGCTTGTCATAAAATCCGCACCTCTATCGAGATGATGTACAAAGTTTAGCACGTCGCTTGCTTAAAGTCCAGCGTTTTCATACAATATTTGAGCGCAAATTTTACCTGTGCGGAAAATCGTTTTTTTGGGCGGAAGCAACGAAGAAGACGGAAATTAGAAAATCATATCGAAAGATATAATCAAAGCATATTTATAAAATATTAGACAACCGCTTTCCCCGCGACAGAAAATAAACCCTATAAAAAAAGACAAAAACGCTTGTCTATATTGCAAAAATGATGTAATATATGTTGGCAAACAAAATTAGACCTATGGGGGTATAGCTCAGCTGGGAGAGCGCTTGAATGGCATTCAAGAGGTCAGCGGTTCGATCCCGCTTATCTCCACCAAAAATGTAAAAACCCTACTAAACAGTGGGGTTTTTCGTTTTTTAGGCAGTCTTTTTATGCGTGGAATTGCGCAGGATTTCGCTTGTTTTATTATCACAAATATTATCAAAAAATCATAAAAGAGAGATGATTTTTGTCTTATCTTCCTCTGTGTGATGTGCGTATGTGCTCATAAGCCTGTTTGGCGAGTTTTTTTGTCTTGAAGCCGCGCAGAAGTTTTTGTTTGCGACCGTCGGGAGTTTGTATATAAAAATAGAGGTCGTAGAGCGTTCCGTTCTCCTTGGTTTCGCGTTCTTGAATGTTGTACTTGAATGAGTTTGGCATAGTTGATATGTTATGATATAATGCAGATATAAGCCTCTACTGTTGTCGAATGCTTGCGCTGTCCGTGAGCGGTTTGTAGTCGGGGGGGGTTAGATTTTTTCGGACACCTTTATTAGTATTGATATAAAATCAAATAGGCTGTAATTTTGCTGTTTATATAAGACAACCGCAAATTCAGCAGGTATGGCTAACAACTGTTTTAATTCCTCATAGAAACTACTTATAAAGAAATCAAATCGTTCTTTTGTTGTCAAATGATAGAATATGATTGCGATTGATATTATGTTGTTATATCTTAACGACTTTCCGTAGTTTTGTTTCAAAAACGAAACAAACGGATTTGTAGAACTGATAGCGTATTTCGTTTTGAAATTATACAACCTTAAATTGTGAGCGCACAAGTTTCTTATGTTCGACATTATACACAAAAAGTTGCAAAGTTCATCGGCGGTTATGGGTTTTCCGTAAATAGATGTTATGTGTGTGCAAATTTTGTTCTTTAATGGCATTTTTAGACAGAAGAAAAAGTTTTTCAAATCGGTCAGTGTCATATGCGATACAAAAACCCAAATTGGTATTTCGCCATAAACGTCCATATAATGACGTACATTTTCATTTGATTTATCAGGGTTATCGTAGCAATTTTTGATTTGGTCTTTTAGCCTTTGAATAAGAGTATTTGCTGAATTTTCTGATTTTTGATTATATCTATTGTAAGAATTAATATCTAAATAGGCATAACCATTATAGTTTTGCGAAAATTCATAAGCAATTATAGATTTTAGAGTGTTTTCAACGTCTAAAAGCAAAGCAAGTGTATTGTGGCGCAATTCTTTGTCAAAGAGGTATAGGGTAGATAAATACTCAAATTTGGTATTCTCAACAAAATTATCACTTCCATCGATTAAGAATGCGTCTTTATAACCGTTGATTACGTTATAGTAGTTTTCTTTTTCTAAAAAACGCTTTGCGCTCAATTCGTCTTCTATTATGAGATTGCGTGATTTTAGAATTTCAATTTGTTCGTCGTAAGTTTTGAATGGTTTTGTCATAAGCAAAAAGAGCCAACACATTGTGCTGACTCTTTTCACATTTGTTGGCTGTGCTACATATAGCGCACAGTACATACCACGAAGTGATGGAGTGGATATACCGACCATCAACTGTATGATACAAAATTATTTTATGCTTGTCAACACAAATTTATTCCATTAGATGAATAAAATTCAAGAAATTATGCCAGCTTTTCCCCCTTTTTTATTTTTTAGTACCTCACATAGCCCATATTCGGGTTGAGAATCAAATATCTCGTATCAGTTTTACTGCCTTGCCGAGTATGCGGAACTGGTCAAATTCGTTGGCAAAGATTCGCTTCGTGTCATATTCGGGGTTGTTTGGAACAAGGTCAACCCAGTTTTCGCCGACGGAATACACAACCTTTTTTATCGTTGCTTCGTCGCCGTTGTACAGAACAATCGCCGTTGCGCCGCTGTCTACGCTGTCGGTGCGTAGAACAAGCACGCAGTCACCGTCAAGTATTTTGGGATACATTGAGTTGCCCCGCACTTGCAACACAAAATAATCGCTTGCAGGACGACCACAAAGCATTCCAATAGGTATCGAAATAAGGTCGCCTGTGCTTAATTCTTCAACCGTTCCGTCATAACCCGCTTTGATAGTGCCGATGACGGGGAATGGAACGATAGCGTCGGGCGTGTACGCGTTATCTAATGTGGGCGTGGGCGTATCACGTCCAAGAAGATAGTCAACACTTACGTTAAATAGATCTGCCATTTTTGCGAGGGCTTTGCTGTCAGGCTCCCATTTACCGTTTTCCCATCCGGACAAATTTGCTTGTGTGGTATTCAGTATTTTCGCAAGTTTGGACTGTGTATATCCATTAATCTTTCGCAAATCTTTTATTCGGGTCATAGATTGTTGCTCCGCCACATAAGTTATTCTCATATTGATTATAAGGTAGCCTTATATTCTCTGCAATATTTTTTTTCAGAAAAAAACAAGAAAATCTTATATTTTCCCTTGACAACAAGAAAATACTATATTACAATGTGAGCATACAAGAAATTCTTGTAATCGATAGGAAAGAAAAGAGGGAAAGAATAGCAAATTTTTACGGATATGACATTTTCAAGCCAAACAAGAAAGAATGCAAAGAAGCGAATACACCATAAAAGTTGTAATGTATTTATCGCTTGATTTTTAGTCCGAAATAATCTCTTGTGAAAAACAAAACGAACTCAAGATTTTCTCTCGGGTTCGTTTTATTCTTGTTTGGTGCGCAGTGAGATACCCCAGTTGAACACCTATTTTGTAGAGGTGTAATATATGAAATATATTAAATTTGGTTTTTTATGGGAACGTTTACAATATAATTGCCATTTATGATTGAAAACTCAGGGTAAATTTTTGCAAAAAAAAGAATGTTAAATATAGAGTTTGATTTCGATGTTTTTCTTAATAGGTTGACAGTTCATCTTATGGTAATCGATAACAACTTCTTTTGTAAATTTGTAAAATAATAAGGCCTGACGCTTTTCAGCATCAGGTCTTATTAAGTCGGTATAATTGAAATGAATCTCTATTCGGTCTTTGTAAAGAACAACGTCTTTGATTATCAGTTCAATCATTAGACGCGGCGTCTTTTTTATTGCTTGTTTTAAGTAGTTGACGATATCTCTTTTTTGAATTAGAGTTGATTCTTTCACCTTTTCCAAAGCAATTTTCGCTTCCAATTCGGTTTTTTGATTTTCAAGTTCTTCAAGTCGTTTTGCGGTTGAGTTGCTTACAATGCCTTTTTCCATACAAGAAATTAAATTCGCAATTGACGTTGAAGTATCTTGCCATTGGCTTTCTAAGATATTTAGTATAGATGCGTCAGCCATTCGCTTTTTATGAGCGCCAAGAATTAGTTCTGCCAGTTTTTCGATTAGGTCGGGAGTCGCTAAAACTTGATATGTCGAATCGATTACCCATTGTTCAAGCAAGTCTTTTCGGATTGGAACATTGTCACATTTTTTATCAACTTTTCTGCCAATACATTTATAGTATCGCATAACGTTGCCGTTTTTTGATGTGCCGGTATCAGAACTTACAGGCCTTCCGCAATAGCCGCAATGCACTTTGTTTTTTAACAGGTAAGTTGCGTCCGTATGTTTTCCGATTTTATTTGCTTGCGCTTTGGCTCTGCATATGTCGAATACTTGTTCGCTTACAATAGGTGGGTAGATTTTGTCGTAAACTTGGTTTCCAAATCTGACGATTCCGATGTATTTTTCATTTTTTAGTAATTTATAGAAAACACTTCGTACAAACGGTTTCCCATGACAAAGTACGCCTTCGTTGTTTAGGTCGTCAAGTATGTCTTTTATGAGCCTACCACTTGCGTATTCTTCAAACATTCGTCTTACGATTACAGCCTCGTCGTCTTTGATGCGCACTTTTCTTCCTTCGGCTTTCGTTCCGTATGCCTCGTACCCGAAAATAGGTACACCACCTGTAAATTGTCCTTTGATTCGACTTTCGTTCAATCCGCGCTTTACCTTTTGTGAAAGCTCGGCAGAGTAGTATTCAGCCATGCCGACGTGCATATTTTCAAGAATAATGCCGTCAAGGTTTTGAGAGCCGTCTATATTTCGCGACGTCCGTTGTGTTGCATAAATGACAATCTTACCTGTCTTTTGCAATTTGTACTTGTTGATTGCTTGCTCAATAGAGTTTCTTCCGAATCTGTCTAGGGCATACACAAGGCATATATCCCACTCTTTTGTTCGTTCGCTATCGGAAAGCATTTGTTGAAACTCTTTTCTCAAATCGTTCGTTCCTGTCATTGCACGGTCTATATATTCGTGTACGACGATAAGCTCATTGTTTTTTGCAAACTCATAGCAAACTCGAAGTTGACCTTCGATAGATTGTTCAGTCTGTCGTTCGCTTGAATATCTGGCGTAAATGACGCACTTTTTCATATTGTTTTCTCCTTTTTGACGTGTTGTAATTCGAGTATAGAGTGTTCAATTCCCGATTGGTAGGATGTTGACTTAGCCGTTTTGTGTCTAATTTGAAATTTAGTAAAACAGTGTTGAAAACCTAAATTAACATTGTTGAAACGATGTTGAAACATAGTTGGAACACTCCTTTGTCGAGTTGTCTTTTTCTTTCGACACCTCGAAAAAATCGGGAAAGCATCGCATCGTCAAGGAAATAGGAAAAATATTGCGTCGGTATATTTGCTTTGATTATCTGCAATATTTTTCCCCTTGAAGAAAGATGCTTTTCTGATAAACTCCACAACCACCTATAAAAGAGAAAGAAAAGACATATCACATTACTGTTCCGTCAATGTTTTGTCACAGATTGGTTACTATTGCGTTACATTTTGAAGTACATAGGCAAGAGGAATGAAAAGATTGTTTACTCTCGGAAACTACTTGTGTATGTAATATCTAACATAGATGAAAACGACGTATTGTGCGGTATAGGCGTTGAAGAAAAGAAACTGTTATTGCAAGACAAATTTATGTGCTACAACGAAGGCGAACAGATTGGCGAAATAAGCCAAAAGACAAAATCGCGCCTACGAACTTCCAACTAAAAACCACCGAAGATACCGAGGCAAGACACCAGCAACGGCATGACGGATAAGCGAGGATTTCGCCAAGCGG